>CAKUKL010000079.1 GCA_934662925.1 uncultured Oscillospiraceae bacterium
TCTTGTTTTTTTATTGTTCATGGGCGGTTCTACTGCCAAAAATCTTTGATTTTTGGGAAGGGACCCCTACGCTATGGAATGTGCCACCGGCACATTCCATGACGCTGCGGCTTCGGGCGTCCAGAAAGCAAGAGTATGGTGATTCTACCGTACTCTTGTTTTTTATTGTCCGTGGGCAGTCCTATCGCCAAAAATCTTTGATTTTTGGGAAGGGACCCCTACGCTATGGAATGTGCCGCTGGCACATTCCATGACGCTGCGGCTTCGTGCGTGCAGAAGGCAAGAGTATGGTAATTCTACCGTACTCTTGTTTTTTTATTGTCCATGGGCAGTTCTACCGCCAAAAATCTTCGATTTTTGGGAAGGGACCACTTTGACCAATTATAAATTCTGGCTGATTTTTTACAAAAAATCATACCATTGTTCCCAGATATGTGTTATGATAGGCAGGATGAAATGATAAAATTCGGTTGCCATACGCTTTTAAGGAAAGGGGGCGGCCCTGTGAAACGAAAATTTGGCTGTCTGGCTGTAGGTCTGCTGCTGGCGCTGGTCCTGTCCGGGTGCCGCATGTCACTGTTCAAGTCGGCGGAGGATCTCTACGCCCAGCCCCAGCTTCCGGAAGGGTATGAAAACCTCAACACCACCATCCAGACCATCGTGAGCGCGGGCGACGTGGAGCAGGCCGCGCCCCTGTCCGGCAGCAATACCTCCGCCGTACAGCTGCTGGATCTGGACGGAGACGGGACGGAGGAGACGGCGGTGGCTTTTTTCCGCAGCAGCTCCGCCGACGACCCCAAGCCGCTGAAGATATACCTGCTGCGCGCCGGAAACGACGGGGCGTACAACATCGCGTACAAGCTGGAGGGCGAGGGCACCAGCGTCAACTCCATCGCTTATCAGGATCTGACGGGCAACGGGGACAAGGAAGTGGTGGTGAGCTGGCAGCTGACCACCCGGGCCAACGTCCTGTCCGTGTATGAGCTGGGCCCCATGGGGGCGGTGGAGCTTGCCCACACCACCTATAACGAAAGCTACGTGTTGGCGGACCTGAATCGGGACGGCCGCCGGGAGCTTGTGGTCATCCAGCGGGACGACACCGGCAGCGAGCACAGTCAGGCGTCCTGCTACACCTACGAGGACGGGATGCTGGTGCTGACCTCCTCCGCCAACCTGTCCGAGGGAGTGGTGGACGTAACCTCCGTCCGCACCGGCGTGCTGGCCGGGCGGCTGCCCGCCATTTATGTTACCTCCAAGCGCGAGTCCGGTCAGGTGACGGATATTTTCGCCTATGAGGACGGCGGGCTGGTCAACGTGACCATCGACGCGGACAGCGGCGTGAGCAACGATACCCTGCGGGACTACGAGGCCGTGGGCATCACCGACATCAACAACGACGGCGTGCTGGAGGTGCCCGTGGCCCAGATGCTGCCTGCCCTCGGCCCCAACAGCGCCGCCCACTGGGTCATCTACTGGCGGCAGTTCGACCGGAACGGCTCCGCCACCGTGGCCTGCATCACCTATCACGCGGTGAACGACGGCTGGTACATCGTGCTGCCCAGCGACTGGGCAGGGCACATCTCCGCCGAGCGCAATACGGAGGAGAGCTACCGCGGCGAATGGTCCGTGACCTTCTACCACTGGGACGACGACGGCGTCGCCGCGCCGTTTATGACCGTGTTCCGCCTGACGGGCAACAACCGGGAGGTCCGGGCGAGAAAGGACGGCCGCGAGCCGATTTTGAGCACCAACACCGCCACCTTTGCCGTGAAATTCATGAAGGAGGGCTGGGACTGCGGCCTGAGCACCGACCGGATCAAGGAGCGGTTCAGCCTGATCACTACAGAGTGGTCCAACGACGATACCTGACGAAGGGAGATACGAGCCATGAAAAAGGTTCTGGTTTTAGAGGACGAGCCCAATATCCGCAGCTTTGTGGTGATCAACCTGAAGCGGGCGGGGTACGAGACCATCGAAGCCGGCGACGGGGAAGAGGCGCTGGAGCAGATCCGGAAGAACCCGGACGTGAAGGTGGCCCTGCTGGACATCATGCTGCCCGGCGACATGGACGGCTTTGAGGTCTGCCGCCGCATCCGGGCCACCAATACAAAAATCGGCATCATCATGCTGACGGCCCGTTCTCAGGAAATGGACAAGGTGACGGGACTGATGACCGGCGCCGACGACTATGTGACCAAGCCCTTCTCCCCGGCGGAGCTGACCGCCCGGGTGGATGCCCTCTATCGCCGGGCGGGGGGGGAGATGGTGCGGGATGCCGACGAGATCAGCCAGCCGCCCTTCCTGCTCAACGTCCGTAACCGGACGCTGGAGAAGAACGGCCAGCGGGTGAAGCTCACGCAGGTGGAGTACGCCATCGTCAAGCTGTTCATGGATAACCCCGGCAAGGCCCTGTCCCGGGAGGAAATTCTGGACGCGGTCTGGGGCAAGGACTATATCGGCGAGCTGAAGATCGTGGATGTGAACATCCGCCGTCTGCGCATCAAGATCGAGGACGACGCACAGAATCCCACCTATATCACTACCGTGTGGGGTTACGGCTACAAGTGGGGGCTGTGAAACAGACTCACGAGCGTCGTCCGGGCAGCCCGCTGACGGCGGGCCGGCCCGGGTGGGCCGTCCAAATGCGGCGTATGGCCGCATTTGAAACCGGCGGGATTCACTCCCGGCGGTTTGAATGAGATCTGGGGGTCCCCGCGGCGCGAAGGCGGCGTGGGGCCGACGCGCAGAATCCCACCTATATCACCACTGTGTGGGGTTACGGCTACAAGTGGGGGCTGTGAGACAGATTCACGAGCGTCATCCGGGCAGCCAAAACAGCTGTTAGGCGCTTTAGCTTTACACACATTGAAATTTCAGAAAACAGGAGGTGAGCACCATGGAAAAAGCGGAGAAAAAGAAGCGGCCCGAAAAGAAACGCGTGTCCAAGTCCCACCCGAAAAGGGAGCGGACGAAAAAGGGCGAAAAAAAGGAGACCGCCGCAGTCACCGAGACCCGGAAGCAGACCCGGAAAAAGCAGGCCCGGGGCCTGCGCCGCCGCTGGATGCTCAACTCTCTGGCCGTGGTGCTGTCCGTGCTGCTGCTGGCGGGCGTAGCCTTTGTCACCGCCATGTATTCCTCCTATTATCAGGTCATCAGCGAGGGCATGGAAACACAGGCTTCCACCGCCGCCAGCTTTTTGCAGAATTACAGCAATGAACGGGAGTACCTGAGTGCCGCCCGCTATTATATGAACAGCGACTTCACCAAGTCCAACATGGAGCTGCAGTTCCTCGACACCTCGGGCCGGGTGCTCATGTCGTCCCTGCTGGACGTGCCCCGGGCCACGCCGGGCACGCCGGACATCCAGAAGGCGCTGAACAGCGCGGCCAACCCAAACGACCGGGTGGGGACGTGGACAGGTCACGACGCCTACACCAACGAGCACATCATGGCCGTCTCCGTGGCGGTGATGAAAAACGGCACGGTGGTCGGCGTCACCCGGCTGGTGACCTCCTTGCGGGAGGTGGACCGGCAGATGCTGTATATCACGGTGCTGACGGCGCTGGTTTGCCTGTGCGTGCTGGCGGTGGTGTGGTTTACCAACTACTGCTTCATCCGCTCCTTTCTGGAGCCGGTGTCCCGGGTGACTGAGACTGCCAAGCGCATCGCCGCGGGCAGCTACGGCATCCAGATGGAAAAGCAGTCCAACGACGAGATGGGCCAGCTTACCGACGCCATCAACGACATGTCCATGAAGATCGATCAGGCGGAAAAGACCCAGTCCGAGTTCATTTCCTCCGTGTCTCACGAGCTGCGCACCCCGCTGACCGCCATCAACGGCTGGGCGGAGACGCTGTATAACGGCGAGGTCCGGGACGCCGAGGACGTGAAGAAGGGCATGGGCATCATCGTGTCCGAGGCCCGCCGCCTGACGAACATGGTGGAGGAGCTGCTGGAATTCTCCCGCATCGAGGCCGGGCGGTTCAACCTGTCGGTGGAGCCGCTGGACATCACCGCCGAGCTGGAGGACGCGGTGTATACCTACCGGGAGTTCTTCCGCCGCAAGGGGCTGGAGCTGCGCTATACCGAGCCGGACGAGCCATTCCCCGTGGTGACCGGCGACCCGGAGCGCCTGCGGCAGGTGTTCTGCAACCTGCTGGACAACGCGGATAAGCACGGCGGCTCCGGCGGCCGGGTGGACGTGTCCGTGGCGCTGGAGGGGGAGGACGTGGTCATCCGCATCCGGGACTACGGCCCCGGCATCCCCGAGGAGGAGCTGCCCCACGTGAAGTACAAGTTCTACAAGGGCTCCTCCAAGGCCCGGGGCTCCGGCATCGGCCTTGCGGTGTGTGAGGAGATCATCACCCGCCACGGCGGCACGCTGGAGCTTGCCAACGCCGAGGGCGGCGGCTGCGTGGCCATCATCCGGCTGCCCACCGACGAGCAATAGAACAAAAGTTCCAAAAAGAGTTGCAAAGGGAGTCATCTTCTGATAAACTGTCTTGGGGCGCGCCGCGCCCCGTAAGGAGAAACTGATCCATGGCAAAGAAAGAACCTCAGAGCTGCGAGACAAAATTCAAGACCACCTGCGGCGGACAGGCCCTCATCGAGGGCATCATGATGCAGGGGCCGGACCGGCGGGCGGTAGTGGTGCGCAAGCCGGACGGAGAGATGGACGTCACCACGTGGGACGTCAAGCACCGGAAAAAGGTGTGGAAGCTCCCGTTTCTGCGGGGCATCGTCACCTTTGGCTCCGCCATGTACTATGGAGTCAAGGCGCTGATGTACTCCGCCGACGCCTCCGGCGAGATGGAGGTGGGGGACGAGGAGCTGACCGGCCTTGACAAGTGGATCAACGAGCACTTTTCCGAGGAAAAGGCCGCTTCGCTGCTCATCGCCATCGCGGCGGTGCTGGGCGTGGCGTTTTCCATCGGGCTGTTCATCCTGCTGCCCACCGCCATCACCGGCCTCATCGGCCTTGCGTGGAAGACCATGCCCCTGTGGGTGCGCTCCGTGGTGGAGGGTGCCGTCAAGGTGGCCATTTTTCTGGCGTACCTGTATCTCTGCTCCAAAACGAAGGATATCCACCGGGTGTTCGAGTACCACGGTGCGGAGCACAAGACCATTTATTGCTACGAGAACGGTCTGGAGCTGACGGTGGAGAACGTCCGGAAGCAGCCCCGGCACCATCCCCGCTGCGGCACCAGCTTCCTGTTCGTGGTCATCGTGGTGTC
The DNA here is from genome assembly GCA_934662925.1 of uncultured Oscillospiraceae bacterium. Taxonomy (GTDB): domain Bacteria; phylum Bacillota; class Clostridia; order Oscillospirales; family Oscillospiraceae; genus Enterenecus. The sequence goes on from CAKUKL010000079.1 coordinate 5,235, forward strand.
TATTTTCCTGTCCATCGTCATCTTCACGCCGCTGAAGATCGAGAACACGTGGCTGCGGATGCTGCTGCACCTGTTGCTGCTGCCCGTCATCGTGGGCATTACATACGAATTCAACCGCTATGTGGGCGGCCACGACGGGCCGGTGTGCCAGTTCCTCCGGGCGCCGGGCATGTGGATGCAGAACTTCACCACCTTCGAGCCGGACGACTCCATGATCGAGGTGGGCATCGAGGCGCTCAAGCAGGTGCTGCCCAAGGAGAAGGGCGCGGACCGCTGGTAAAAGGGAGGGGACGCAGGTGGCCACCACCTACAACAATCTGTATCTGGACGCCCGCCGGGAGCTGAAGCAGGCCGGAGTGGAGGCCGCTCAGCTGGAGGCCCGGGAGTTGCTGTGTTTCGCGGCGGACAAGAGCCGCAGCCAGTTTTTCCGGGACATGAATCTCTACGTGGCCGACCATGTGGAGCGCCGCTTCCGGGAACTGATGGACCGCCGTCTGGCCGGTGAGCCGGTGGCGTACATCATCGGCGAGTGGGAGTTTTACGGCCTGACGCTGGACATCTGCCGTGACGTGCTCATCCCCCGGCCGGACACCGAGACGCTGGTGGACCGGGGCATCGTGTTCGTGAAAGACCTGCCCGACGGGGCGCGGGTACTGGACCTGTGCGCCGGAAGCGGCTGTGTTGGCCTTGCCGTCGCGGCCAGCTGCCCCAACACCCGGGTCATTCTGGCCGACTGGTCGGAGGACGCCCTGCGGGTGTGCCGCCAGAACGTCCGGCGGTGCAACCTGACCGCGCAGGTCAGCGTCATCCGCGCCAACGCGCTGGAAACGCCGTCCTCCGCGCTGTGGGACTTCGACCTGATCTTATGCAACCCGCCGTACATCCCTACCGGCGACCTCGCCGGGCTGGACGCCTCCGTCCGGGATTACGAGCCAATGATGGCGCTGGACGGGGGAGAGGACGGCCTTGATTTTTACCGGGCTGTGGCCTCGGGCTGGAAGTCCGCACTGCGCCCCGGCGGGATGCTGGCCTTCGAGATCGGCTGCGATCAGGCCCCGGCGGTGGAGTACATCATGGCCGGGCAGGGATACGAGAATATCGAGACCTTCAAGGACCCCGGCGACCACTGGCGCGTGGTGGAGGGCATCCTGAATTAAAGTCCGTTTTATTGGACTTGCTGTATGAGAGACTGAGCGCGTGGGAAGCGTAAAGCACCCACGGAATCGGAAAGGACGGATGAAGCATGGCAGACAAGAAAAAGCCGATGGAATCCCCGGCGCCCGCTTCGGATAAGAAAAAAGCGCTGGAAACGGCGATCTCCCAGATCGAAAAGGACTTTGGCAAGGGCTCCATCATGCGGCTGGGCGAAAACGCCCACATCGTGGTGGAGGCTATCCCCACCGGCTCGCTGTCGCTGGACATCGCGCTGGGCATCGGCGGCGTGCCCAAGGGGCGCATCATCGAGATCTACGGCCCGGAATCCTCCGGCAAGACTACGCTGGCCCTGCATATCGTGGCCGAGGCCCAGAAGCGGGGCGGGGAGGTGGCCTTCATCGACGCCGAGCATGCCCTTGACCCCACCTACGCCCGGGCGCTGGGCGTGGACATCGACTCCATGCTCATCTCCCAGCCGGACACCGGTGAGCAGGGCCTTGAGATCTGCGAAGCGCTGGTGCGCTCCGGTGCCATCGACGTGGTGGTGGTGGAC
>CAKUKL010000080.1 GCA_934662925.1 uncultured Oscillospiraceae bacterium
ATCATTTTTTCCACCATGTTTTTGGTGGACATGCTCCGGAATTACTCCAATATCATGGCGGTGCGCTTTTCGCCCCGGACGCCCGCCTCCGCCAGATACTCCCGGAGAAACTGCTCCTTTACGTCCGGGTCGGCGAGGGCCTCCGCCGTCAGGTCGGTGAGGTACACTACCTCCGCCCCGTTTTGCCGCAGCAGGTCGCAGAAGGCGTCGTGCTCCTCCCGGGCGATCTTCAGGTAGGGAATGTCGTCAAACAGCAGGCGCTCGATATACTCCGGCATCAGGTTCTCCAGCTCCCGGCCCGGCCGGTGGAGCAGCACCCGCCGGAGCGGGCCGATCTCGCTGCGCACGTCAATGGCTGGCTGGTTCATGCCATCACTCCTTTCATGGATGCGGTTACTTTGCCCGGTTTGGAATTTTTTATGTGCGGCGGAGGAAAAACGCCCGCGCACTGTCACAGTCTGCCGCCCCGTCAAAAAATTGGAGCGGATTTTTTGTCGAATTAAATTTATTTCCGGCGTGATCTGTGTTATGATGCAAGGCGGTACGCGCATTGCGCGATATTTTTCCCAAGGAGACCTTTTCCATGAAAATTTCTGAAGCTTCCCGGCCCTTCCTCTTCCAGAAGCGGCCGGACAGCCGGCTGACCCGGGGCCGCCGGGCGGCCTTCTGGCTGTGGAATATCCTGATCCTGCTGTGTGCGGCGGCGGGGGTCACGGGGGTCATGCTGCTGCTGGCCCCGGGGCCATACGCCCTGTCGGTGTTTGTGGGGTATTTCACCCACCCGGTGCTGTTCCTGCTGAACCTGCTGCCGGTGGCGCTGCTCATGGCGCTGGGCTGGGCGGCCACCGGGCGGCCGTGGGCGGCCTACCTCTTCGGGGCGGTCCCCGCCCTGCTGCTGGCCTTCGGCAACTACTACAAGCTTAGCTTCCGGGACGACCCGGTGCTCTTCGCCGACCTGTTCATTCTGGGCGAGGCGGGCAAAATGGCCGGGAATTACAGCCTGTTCCTCAACCTCCGGCTGGCGCTGGTGCTGCTGTGCACCGTGGGCGGCTTCCTGTTCCTGTTCTTCCTCGTCCGGGGGAAACCATCCGGCCGGGCCCGGCTCATCACGCTGGTGGCTGTGCTGTTCATCGGCGGCCTTGGCGCGAAGCCCTATCTCAGCGACAGCCTGTACGCGAAAACGGCGGTGAACCTCGATCGGCTCAGCCAGTGGTCGGACACCCAGCAGTTCCTCTCCCGGGGGAGCATGTATCCCTTCCTCCACTCCATCACCGACGCCTTCCCCGTCGCGCCGGAGGGGTACAATAAGAAGGAGACGGCGGCGCTGCTGGACGGATATGAGGACGGGGACATCCCGGCGGACCAGAAGGTCAGCGTGGTGGGCATCATGCTGGAGGCCTTTGCCGACTTCTCCCGGGTGGACGGCGCGGAACCGGCCCCGGAGGTGTACGCCGCCTATCACGCGCTGGAGGACGAGAGCTACACCGGCAACCTCATCACCAACATTTTCGCCGGCGGAACCGTGAATACCGAGCGGGCTTTCCTCACCGGCGTGTCCACCCAGTACAACTGGCGGCGGGACACCAGCTCCTACGTCTGGTACTTCAAAAATCAGGGGTATGAGACCTCCGGCGACCACCCCTGCTTCGACTGGTTCTACAACCGGAAGAACGTCAATACCTATCTGGGCTTTGAGTCCTACCGCTTTGTGGAAAACTATTACGGCCAGTTCTCCGGCGGCGACGTGGCCTACGACAGCATTTTCATGCCCAAGCTCACCGAGGACCTGCTGACCCGCATCAAAAGCGGCACGCCCCAGTTCTCCTTCTCCGTGTCCTATCAGGGCCACGGGCCGTATTCCGGCGAGGAATGCTGGTGGGGCGAGGTGGACGACCTTGTGGGCAACCGGGAGCTGGACGACGAGTCCCGCACCATTCTGGCAAACTACCTCGGCTCCGTGAAGGACACGCAGGAGCGGCTGAGCCGGATGGTGGATGAGTTCCGGGATCTGGACGAGCCGGTGATCCTCATCGTGTTCGGCGACCATAAGCCGTGGCTGGGCAATGGCAGCACCGTCTATCAGGCGCTGGGCGTGAACCTTGACCAGTCCACCGAGGAGGGCTTCTACAACTACTGGTCCACCCGCTACCTCATATGGGCCAACGACGCGGCCAAAGAAGTGCTGGACTTCGACTTCACCGGCGAGGGGCCGGACATCTCCCCCTGCTTCCTGATGGCTCACCTTTTCGACAAGCTGGGCTGGACGGGGGACGCGTACATGCAGGCCCTCCGCCCGGTGTACGGTGCGCTGCCCGTCATCCACGACACCGGCCGGGTCATCACCGCCGGCGGAACGCTGACCAGCGACCTCACCGACGAGCAGCGGGCGCTCATCCGGCAGTTCCGGGGCCTTGAGTACTACCGGGCCACCCAGTTTTCCGACTGAGCCGCCGCCGGAGAGATAACCGGGCGATTTCGGAGGAAAATCGGGTGAATTGCCCATTGCAATGACGGGTATCATTGGGTAAAATGGATATGATTTGACCGGGCGCATGGCCCGATGAAAGGAATGTATTGATTTGATGGACACCAAACAGCTGGCCCTCACCGCCGCCCGCGGACGGCTCATGGGCCTGGACATGGTGTATGGCGCCGCCTCCGGACATCTGGGCGGCTCCTTCTCCGCCATGGACATCCTGACCGTTCTCTATCAGAACGTGATGAACGTGGACCCCGCCGATCCCCATAAGGCCGACCGGGACCGCTTCGTCCTCTCCAAGGGCCACTGCACCCCCGCCCTGTACCCCACGCTGGCGCTGCGGGGCTTCTTCCCCGCTGAGGAGCTGAAGATGTTCCGCTCCATCGACGGCCACATGTCCGGCCACGCGGAAATGCACCACGTCCGCGGCGTGGACATGTCCACCGGCTCGCTGGGACAGGGCCTGTCCGCCGCCGTGGGCATGGCGCTGGCGGGCAAGATGGACAACAAGGACTACCGCGTGTACGCCGTCATGGGCGACGGCGAGCTGGAGGAGGGCCAGATCTGGGAGGCCGCCATGGCCGCCGCCAAGTTCAAGCTGGACAACCTCTGCGCCGTGGTGGACGTCAACGGCCTGCAGATCGACGGTAAGACCGCCGACGTCATGCCCACCGAGCCGCTGGATCAGAAGTGGGCCGCCTTCGGCTGGCACGTCATCAAGTGCGACGGCCACGACTACGCCGCCATCCAGAAGGCCTTTGACGCGGCAAAGACTGTCAAGGGCCAGCCCACCGTCATTCTGGCCGCCACCGTCAAGGGCAAGGGCGTGTCCTTCATGGAGAACAACGCCGGCTGGCACGGAAAGGCTCCTAACGCCGAACAGTACGAGCAGGCCAAGGCGGAGCTTGAGGCCAAGATCGCCGAACTGGAGGTGCAGTAACATGGAAAATATCGCTACCCGCGCCGCTTACGGCGAGGCGCTGGCCGCTCTGGCCAGGGACTACCCTGATCTCGTGGTGCTGGACGCCGACCTGTCCGGCTCCACCATGAGCAAGAAGTTCGCCGAGGTCTGCCCCGAGCGGTTCTTCAACATCGGCATTGCCGAGGCCGATATGGCAGGCATCGCCGCCGGTCTTGCCGCCTGCGGCAAGAAGCCCTTCATCAACTCCTTCGCCATGTTCGCCGCGGGCCGGGCCTGGGAGCAGGTGCGCAACTCCATTGCCTATCCCCGGCTGAACGTGAAGGTCATCGGATCTCACGGCGGCCTTTCCGTGGGCGAGGACGGAGCCACCCACCAGTGCATCGAGGACTACGCCATCATGCGGGCCATCCCCGGCATGCTGGTGGTCTCCCCCTGCGACGGCCCCGAGATGCGCGCCGCCGTCAAGGCCCTGCTGGACTATGAAGGCCCCGCCTACATGCGTCTGGGCCGTCTGGCGGTGGACTCCGTCACCGACGAAGTGCCCGGCTACCGGTTTGAGCTGGGCAAGGGGGTCACACTCCGGGACGGCAGCGACGTCACCGTCATCGCCACCGGCATGATGGTGCAGGAGGCGGTGAAGGCCGCCGACGCCCTCAAGGCCGAGGGCGTTTCCGTCCGGGTTATCGACATGCACACCATCAAGCCGCTGGACGAGGAGCTGGTGCTCAAGGCCGCCCGGGAGACCGGGGCCATCGTCACCAGCGAGGAGGCCAACGTCATCGGCGGCCTCGGCTCCGCTGTGTGCGAGTGCGTGTCCGCCGGCTGCCCCGTCCCCGTGGTGCGCCACGGCGTCAACGACGAGTTCGGCCGCTCCGGGGCCGCCAAGAAGGTGCTGGCCGCCTACGGCCTCACCGCCGACGGCATCGTAGAGTCCGTCCGCAAGGCTCTGGCGCTGAAGAAGTAAGGAAACGACAAAAAATCCCCGCCACGTATCACGTGGCGGGGATTTATTTTTTCAGAGGTCCAGCATATAGAGGATGGAATCCCGGTCGGGAAAGTCGTACCGGATGGGATGGGCAGCTGTGTTCTCACTCGATGCGCACGGGCACGCCGTTGACCTCCACCCCGTCCTCGGCGCGGATGAGGATGTACTTGCCGCCGTCGATGATGCGGGTCTCCACCAGATCCGCCCGCTGGGGGTTGACCTTGATGGTCACGTCAGGGGTCTTGACCTCCACCACGTTGGTGTCCACTACGTTCCGGGGGGCGAGGGCCGCGTCTGCGCCGAAGGTCTCGTCGTACCGCCGGTCGAAGGCGTCCACGTGCCGGGCGGCCACGCCGCAGCCCCGCAGCACCGATTTCATGGCCCCCTTGCTGAGGGTCAGCGGCTCCGGGGTCTTGCTGGCCTTGTGCTCCTCGATGAGGCCGCACATCTGGTCCCGGACGGCCTGCACCACCTCAAACTTGCAGTCGTCCTCCAGCGTCTCCCCCAGAATGGAGCGGAAATTTTCCTTCTGTTCCGCTGCGGGCATGAGGGGGTCGACCTTGAACAGGGCGTCCACCAGCTCCTGATGGATCTCCCCGATGTCCCGGGAGTAGTAGAGGGCGCTGTAGATATTGGTGCTCCGGTCGTCAAAGGCCGGGAACAGGAAGCCCGCCTCCGGCGGGGAGACGATCCAGTCCGGCTCCAGCGTGTGGAAGGCGTTTTCGTACACGAAGTAGCTCAATGCGGGCTTGGTGGGCTTCACCGGGCAGACGGCGCAGAGGATATACCGGAACACCTCGCTGCCCGCGTCCTCCTGCTCCTCGCCGTCCCTGGAGCGGTAGGGCACGTCGTAGCTGTCGTGGGCCAGCAGGATGAGGTAGTTGCCCTCGATCTGGAGGAAGCCGATGATCTTCTCGTACAGCTCCGCACGGACGGACTCGTCCTCCAGCATGGTGTCCCGAAGCTTCATGAGCAGCCGGTGCTCGTCGCTGTCTGCCACCTGCATGGTGGAGAACACGATGTCCAGCAGGTTTTTCCCCTGAGTGCCGGACAGGGACTTTTTCAGCAGGCCCAGCAGCCGCTCCGTCTCCTCCTGGGGCAGCAGGGCCACGGACTGGTCGAACTGGGAGACGATCTGCCGGGTCTCTCCCACGTAGCAGCCGTAGATGTGGGTGATGCTGTTTTTATCGGGCTTGAAGCGGCGGCGAAGCTCCGCGATCTCTTTTTCGTTCATGGGTATCCCTCTTTTGCAGATAAAATGGCCGCCAGAGCGCGCCGGGGCCTGTCCAAACAGTGTACCACACCGGCCCCGTCCGGCGCAAGTGCGGGCGGCAGGTTCTTGCATTTGGGGGTTTACGGGATGAAAATCATATGATATAATTTTTGATACAAGATTTGGAGGAGGCTTTCCGCCCATGGAAGAGCTGGCAGAACTGAAGGAACGACTGATGCGGGAGCGGCCCGACGGCTGGGAGGACCTGCCCGACATCCCGCTGTATATGGATCAGGTGGTGTCCTACCTGTCCCGTCAGCTTATCTCCTTTGAGGACGGGGAGGGCCTGACCCCCGCCATGATCAACAACTATATCAAGGACGGCCTGCTGGCCCGGGCCAACGGGAAAAAGTACGATCAGGAGCATCTGGCGTACCTTACGTCCATCTCCGCCATGAAGCAGGTGCTGTCCGTCCGGGAGATGCGGGCGCTGGTGGCCATCGGGCAGGAGGGCCGGGACAGCAAGCGGCTGTACGACTTCTTCTGCGAGACGCTGGACCGCGCTCTCACCGAGACGGCGGAGCAGCTGGACGAGAACACCACCGACCACGACCTGCCCAAGCTGGTGCTGGCCCTCGCCCTGCGCAGCTATGCCGACGGCCTTGCCTGCCGCCGTGTGCTGGCCATCATGGCCCAGCGGGAGGGAAAGAGCGACCTGCTGGACAAGGGCAAGAAAAAGTGAGCATTGGCGCGTCACGCGCCTTCAATATATTTCTATGGAGGAAACCACCATGAACGACTTCGTTATTGTCACCGACTCTTCCTGCGACCTGCCCGACGAGCTGGTCCGGAAGCTGGAGCTGCACGTTGCGCCCCTTGCATTCATCATGGGCGATGAGACATATCACAACTACCCCGACAACCGGGAAATGAGCCCCGAGGAGTTCTACAACCGGCAGAAGCAGGGCCAGATGGCCACCACCAACGCCGTCAACGTCGGTCAGGCCGCCGAGGTGCTGGAGCCTATTTTGCAGGAGGGCCGGGACGTGCTGGTGCTGGCCTTCTCCTCCGGCCTTTCCACCAGCTACCAGTCCGCGGAAATCGCCGCCGGGGACCTGCGGGAGCAGTACCCGGACCGGACCATTCTGGTGGTGGACAGCCTGTGCGCCTCCCTGGGCCAGGGTCTGCTTGCCTACTACGCCTGCAAAAAGCGGGACGAGGGGCTGGACCTGCAGGAGCTCTACCAGTGGCTGCTAAATAACCGGCTGCACCTGTGCCACTGGTTTACCGTAGATGACCTGATGTACCTGAAACGG
>CAKUKL010000081.1 GCA_934662925.1 uncultured Oscillospiraceae bacterium
GCGCAGGTCAGCGTCACATCGGGGTCGGTGACGGCGTACTCGTTCTTCAGCACCCCCTCAAGCTCCCGAATAAACGCTTCGAACGCCCGGCCGCTGCCCTTGGGAAGCGCCACCGCCGCATCGCAGCGGGAGCAGATCACGTTGTCGAACTGCCCGCCGGAGAAGGCCGCCAGCCGCAGGCCGGGGAACTTCTCCAGCGCTGTGGCCAGTACCCGTCCCATGAGGCGGTTGCCGCTGCCGCGTCCCAGATGGATGTCCGCACCGGAGTGACCACCCCGCAAGCCGGCCACGGTGATGCCGAAGCCCTCCATGCCCGCCGCATCGGTCAGCGCTGCGGGCAGCAGGCAATCGGAGCGCATGCCGCCTGCGCAGGACACGGTGAACACGCCCTCCAGCTCGGAGTCCAAATTCAGCAGCTTTTTGCCCTTCAGGTCAGAGCAGTCCAGCGCAAAGGCGCCGTCCATGCCCACCTCCTCGTCCACGGTGAACACCGCCTCGATGGGCGGATGCACCAGCGTATCATCCGACAGGATCGCCAGGATCATGGCCACGGCAATGCAGTTGTCGCCGCCCAGCGACGTCTTGTCCGCCCAGACCCACTCACCGTCGGTCATCAGGTCAAGTCCCTCGCGGGTCATGTCCTTGGTGCAGTCGTCGGTCTTGGCGCACACCATGTCGATGTGTCCCTGCAGGATGATCGGCTCGGCGCTCTCATGGCCGGGAGACGCCGGCTTCCAGATCACCACGTTGTTGCACGGCTCCTGCCGGTACTTCAGTCCCAGTTCCTTGGCAAAGCCCACGCACAGATCGCTGATGATCTTCGTGTTGCCGCTGCCGTGGGGCACCGAGCACAGCTTTTCAAAATATGCGAACACCTTTTCTGGCTTCAAGCCTTTCAAAACAGCCATTTTGATACTCCTTTCCCATGCGGCCGCGGTCTCCGCGCCGCCCATTCAGTATAGCATATCCGCCTGCCGAGCGCAAGCAAGTCCCTATGTGCCCACAGCCCATGCTTTCGCATGGGCTGTGTATGCAGCACACATTATCAGAAGTCGCCCAGGCCCATATCGTCCTCGATACCGGGCGCTTCCTCGTTGTCCTCCTCGGTGGGAGGCGCGGGGATGAATTCCTCCAGATAGGCCTCCTCCGGCAGACCAGCCATATACGCCGGCAGGTTGATGATGATGCCGTCGATGTTATGGGGCAGTGTCATTTGGTACGTTTCCGTTGTCTCGCTGCCGCCCTTCTGCTGCATGACCTCCACGGTCAGCTCCAGCTTGTCGCCGATGACGGTGGTCAAGCAGCGCTCCTTTTCGTACAGCTTAGAGATCTGCTCGCCGTTCACATACACAGTGATCTTATAGGGCGCCTCCACAGACTGGCCGCCCTTGTCCACTGCGCGGTTGTCGAAATAGACGGTGTGGCCGCGTCCGATGCGCAGCATCAGCACGGCGACGAGCACCAGCACCAGGATAAAGGCGATACGGATGAGCCACGAGCGTTTCGTCGTTTTCATGCGGTTCTCCCCTCCTCCTCGGCCTTCTGCTCAATGGCCAGCTGCTGACCCAGCGTGCGGTTCTCCTTGCGCTTCTTGGCCTCGTACATGACCAGTGCCACGGTGATAACGGCGTAGGACACGAACACGCGGAAGTACTCGCCGATCATGGAGTCGCCGGTGATCTTGGTTCCGGCGGCCGGCGCCACGATGAACATGGTATGGAACAGGAGCACACCCAGGAACACGTTGCCGATGGACGCCTTTTCCACGGAGGCGCCGCCCACCAGCAGCGCGGCGATGCAGAACATGCCGACGTTGGTATGCGCCGTATAGGTGGGGAAGTTGCCCATGTTCTGCAGATAGATGATCATGCCGAAGCCCGCGAACACGGTGGACATGACGATGGAGATCAGGCGGGTGCGGTCCACGTTGATACCGGCGTCCCGCGCCACGTTCATATCCTGACCCACCGCGCGCATGTCCTGTCCCAGCTTCGTGCGGCGGAACCACACGATGAACAGGCAGGCCAGCGCGATGATGATCAGCGTCAGCACGGGGATCTTCACGCCGCCCACGTAGATGGCCAGCGCATTATCGATGCTCTGCCGCATCTGCAGAAGGCTGACTGTGTTGCGGATACCAAAGCCGCGGGGCAGCTTCAGTGTGTTGTGGAGGATGGGGATGATGGGCCCCATCATATACAGCACCACCAGCTGGTACACACCGGTCATGCAGTAGGCGATAAAGTAGCTGGTGACCATCTCGCGGCCCTTGGCGCGGTTCAGGATGCTGCCGCACATAAGACCCAGCAGAATGGACAGGGGGATGGACAGGATGGCCGCCAGCACCAGACCGGGGATACCCCAGATCTGCCAGTCCGCCACCAGGATCAGCGCGATCTCGCCGGCCATAGCGCCCAGCGTCATGGCAAAGTTCAGACCCATACCGGCCATAATGGGGATCAGCAGGCTCAGGATCAAAAAGGCGTTGCGCCCCAGACGGGTCATAGCCTCGTTAAGTATGTAGCTCACCGGCAGGCCGGACACGGGAATGAGCACGGCGCAGATGATGATAAACAGGACGGGCACTGAGTTTTTGCCCAGGAATTGCTTTACGTCGAATCTCTTACCCTTCATGTCAGCGCCCCCTTTCCGTCTTTCTGGTCAGGGCATAGAGGATCATGCCGTTGGATACCACGATACGGATGACCTCGCTCATATCCATCTGGAAGGCGGCGCTCATCACGGTGGGGGTCATGGTCACCACGCCCTGATACAGGATCGTACCGATAATCACATTGCCGATGGATGCCTTATTCACCGACGCGCCGCCGATAAGGATGGCGGCCACGGCGGGCATGGCCATCCAGAAGGGGCCGTTGTACAGCTGTATGAAGCCGAAGCCCTGCTCATACACCAGAATACCCACAGCGCCCAGCCAGGTGGACATGATCACGGAGATAAGCCGCATCTTGTCCACGTTGATGCCCGCTGCGCGGGCAAAGGCGGGGTTGGAGCCCACAGCGGTCATGGCGGTGCCGGTCTTGGTGTGCAGGAACGCCCACATCAGCACGGCCAGCAGCACGAAGAACAGCAGCGTGCCGGTGGGGATCACCAGATTGATGCCGATGCTGTTCAGGTCGATGGTCAGAATGTTGGCCAGCGCCTTGTCGTAATAGCCCTCCAGCGAGATGACGGTACGCAGACCGCTGGCGGAGAAGCCCCACACCATGGTGGGATGCTTATACGGCAGCAGCAGCCACATCATGCACATGAAGGACACGGACGAGAAGCCCACATAGGTGGCGATCATCATCTCGCCGCCCTTGATCTTGTTCAGCAGCCAACCATAGCCGCCGCCGAACAGCAGGGCAAAGGGCGTGGCGATGAGGATGGCCATCAGGAAGCTGGCAAACCCCGTATAGCCCAGCTCGATGGACAGCGTGGCGCCCAGCAGTCCGGACACGATACCCAGCGGCAGGCCGAAGTTCAGGCCGCAGCCGGAGTGTACCATGGGCACCATGGCCAGCACCATCACGGCGTTCCAGCTGAAACGGGTGATGATATTGGTGATCTGTGTGGGGAAATCCAGCCCCACGCAGGGCGCGGCGATGAGCAGCAGCAGCAGGAAGCACGCGATGATCAGACGCGGCAGGCCGAAGCTGTCCACCAACTCTCTGAATTTTGACTTGTTTCCAAGTGTGGTCGTATTGCCCATTTCTTCCTCCTTACTTCACCTGACTGACCATGAGCATACCGAACTCCTCGGAGGAATGGTCAGCAGGCAGGATACCGGCGACCCTGCCGCCGGAGACGATGGCGATGCGGTCGCAGATCTGGCGCAGCTCCTCCAGCTCGGAGGAGATCATCACCACCGTGACGCCGGATTCGCGGTTAAATTTCTTCAGCGCCTCCAGCACCAGCGCCTTGGCGCCCACGTCGATACCGCGGGTAGGCTCGGACACGAAGAGGAAGCGGGGCTCCAGCGCAAACGCCTTGGCCAGACACACCTTCTGCTGGTTGCCGCCGGACAGCTCTCTGGCCTTCTGGCTGGAGCCGGTACACTTAATCTGCAATTCATCGATATACCGGTTCGTCACTGTGTGGATGGCCTTTTCGTCGCGCCATGTGAAGAAACCCATTCTCTTCAGGAACTTGTTCTGCACCTGCATGGCGGGGAACGCCACGTTCCACTCCAGTGACTCATCCAGCAGCAGACCCACGCCGCGCCGATCCTCGGACACAAAGGCCAGCTGGGAGTCCAGGCACTTCCGGGGGCTGTTCAGCGCGATAGGCTTGCCGTCGAACTCCACGGTGCCGCCCGCCTCGTACAGGCCCATCACACCGTTGGGAATACCCAGCTTGCCCTGACCGGCCAGACCGCCGATGCCCAGGATCTCGCCCTCCTTCACGTCCAGATCCACGTTGCGGACGATCTCGCCGGGCATATCCACCCACAGCTTGCGGATGGACAGAATGGTGCGGGCATCGGAGTGGTCGCGGATGTCGTGGGCAGCGCCGCCGGCAGCCACCTCGCGCCCCACCATGTAGTGGGTGATGTCGCGGACATCCGTCTCGCGGGCGGCCACGTCCTTGACAACGTAGCCATCCCGCATGATGACCACCTTATCGCACACCGACAGGATCTCCTGCAGGCGGTGGGTGATGAAGATCACGGCGATGCCCCGGGAGGCCATGCCGCGGATGGAGTCCAGCAGGGCCTGTGCCTCCTGCTCGGTGAGCACGGCGGTGGGTTCGTCCAGGATCAGCAGCTTCAGGTTCTCCTTGCTCAGCTCGCGGGCGATCTCCGTAAACTGCTTGTGCCCCACGGGCATGCTGCTGATGACCATCTTCTGGTCGATAGCCACGCCCATCTTCTCAATGGCTTTTGCGGCGCGGTTATCCATTTCCTTATAGTCGAGAGTGTCCAGGCGCGGGCCGAACACTTCTGAAATGACGCTTTTTTTCTTGGGCTCGCGGTTGAGGAGGATGTTCTCCGTGGCAGTAAAGCCGGGGATCAGCGAGAACTCCTGATGCACCATGCCGATGCCGGCCTTCAGCGCATCAAAGGGGGTGTTGAACTGCACTTTTTCTCCGTCGATCAGGACATCCCCCTCGTAGCCGCCCGTCTCACGGATCACGTCCATGCCAAACAGTATTTTCATCAAGGTGCTCTTTCCGGCGCCGTTTTCGCCCACCAGACCCAGCACCTGCCCTGCCTCCAGGGTAAAGTTGATGTCTGTGAGCACCTGATTGCCGAAAAAGCCCTTTTTGATATTCCGCATCTCAAGCAGCGGAGCATTGTTCTTTTCCATATTCATCCCTACCTATAGCAGCGGGGAGGGAGGATGCCCTCCCTCCCCGCTTTAATGGTTGCTTCAAAAGCCTGTCGTCAGCTGATGGTGAAGTACTTTTCCGGGATCTCCACGGTAGCGTTGCCCATGAAGTGGCCGGGATCGCCCATGATATAGGTATCCTGATAGATCAGGAACACGTTTTCAGACTTGACGCCGGTGGTGGCGTTGGTGTAGCTGGCGCCGTTCCAGGCCGCCTTGGGAGAGTAGACCTGCAGCGCGGCAGCCACATCGTCCATGTCCTTCAGCTCGCTCTTGCCGTCCAGCACGTTCTTGGCGTGCAGAGCAAGACCGGCGGACAGGGTGTAGCCGTAGGAGTAAGCCCAGGTACCGAAGTGATCGGCGCCGCCCTTCTCCACGATGGCGGACTCGACCTTAGCCAGGATCTTCTCGAAATCACCGGCTTCCTCGGTCAGATCAATACCCAGCGCGCCGGGATAGCCCATCAGGGGGGAGGGCAGGTCGGCCTCGATGAAGTAGCCGCCGCACTCCAGCAGGCGCTTCAGCAGAGGCTCGGTGTGCGCATCGTTGGTGCAGAAGTAAGCAGCCTTCTGGCCGTACTTCTCGACCCATGCGGGCACCTGCTCCAGAATGTAGGCCTGAGCGCCGGAAACGCCCACGTCAGAGGTGGGATCGGGAGCCGTCTCCAGGACGAACTTCATGCCGAACTCCTCGCAGGCGGCCTTCATGATGGCCACGCGGCGGCTCATGGTCTCATAGGACATGTGGCGGGGGAAGGAGATATGTACGAAGGTGTCGCAGCCCAGCTCGTGCGCGGTGCGGATGATCAGATAGCCGCGGGACACGAAGTCATTGTTGGTGACCAGGTCGGCAGCGGAGCTGATCTCGGGCAGATCCTCGTGTGACTCACCTGCGATGCAGATGATGTCGGGGCGAGTCTCTTTGATCTTGCGGAAGGCCTCGGTGGTGCCGGGGACAGCCTGATTGACAATGATGGCCTTCATCAGGGGGTCGGCGGACAGGTTCACGATGCTCTGGATGGTGGTCTCAGTCTCCTCGGTGAAGTTGTCGGGATAGATGGCCAGCTGGACCATATCCTCGCCATACTCCTTCTGGAAGGCCTCGGCGCCGCGGCGATCATCCTCGGACTGAGAGACGGAGCCGGTCACGATGCCGATCTTGTAGGGCACGGTGTTGTCATCGGTCTCGCCCTTCTTTTCGCCGCAGGCGACCAGGGAGAGCGCCATGATGAGAGCCAGCAGCAGAGAAACTACTTTTTTCATGTTTACCTCCAAATTCCTTTACCATAGTTTGTTGTTTCCTCCGCCAGAAGGAAACAGCGAACAGGGCGCGCCCTGTCCTCTTCTATGCATTCGGGTGCTGCGCACCCATTTGATTTTACCAGATAAGTTCACACTCTGTCAACATATTTGTGTCTCTAAATGGTGTTTCTA
>CAKUKL010000082.1 GCA_934662925.1 uncultured Oscillospiraceae bacterium
TCGCTGGAGGGGGGCGACATTCTGGTGCTGTCGCCGCAGGTGCTGGCGGTGGGCATTTCCCAGCGCACCCGGGAGGACTCTATCGACACGCTGGCGGAGACCGTGCTCTCTTACGGCGGCAGCTTTCAAAAGGTGCTGGCGTTCAATATCCCCAAGACCCGCTCGTTCATGCATCTGGACACAGTGTTCACCATGGTGGACTACGACAAGTTCACCATGCACCCCAACATCACCGCCGACCTGCGGGTGTTCGTGCTGGAGGCGGGGGAGGGGGGCCATCTGGCCATCACGGAGGAGCACGACAGTCTGGAGAATATCCTCCGGGAGCACCTGCACCTTGACCGCGTGACCCTCATCAAGTGCGGCGGCGGCTCGGTCATCGACGCCGCCCGGGAACAGTGGAACGACGGCTCCAACACCTTCTGCCTCGCGCCGGGCAAGGTGGTAGCCTACAGCCGCAACTATGTGACCAACCGGGTCATGGAGGACGCGGGCATCGAGGTGCTCACCATCCCCTCGTCGGAGCTGAGCCGGGGCCGGGGCGGCCCGCGGTGCATGACCATGCCGCTGGTAAGAGGGCGGATCACTTGACCTTCAGGAGACAGAGTCCCTGAAGGTCAGGGATGCGCCCTCGGAAAAAACAAAGGGCGAAGCCCTTTGCACCGCTTTTCTTCTTTTCGAAAGAAGCAACGGGGTTTCGCCCCCGGGCGACCTTCTTTTTGCTCGCCCAAAAAGAAGGCAAAAATGCACTCAGGGAGAAAACGCGGATTCGGCTTCGAATGCCAAGGGCGCATTCTCGCTCATAGCGTTTTCCCCCTAAGAACCCCATTATTTACGGGGGCGCAAAGGAATAATGCAACGTTCTACCGACCGGCGCGGGGTAAGCCGACACGCGAAGCCTCTAATTATCGCTGACGCTCCAACGGAGCTTGTTAAAGCTGGTACGGCCCCAGATAGGCGCCTACATGGTTCTTTGCCATTGGTGCGGCAGCGCTATCGAGCACATTTCTCACAAGTCCGCACCAGCCCAGCGTCAGCGGAAATAGAACGGCAGCGTCTTAACAAAGTAGTCGGCAAACATTCTGTGGCATGGCAATGCTAAAATTCTGCCAGCCCCCTCTAAGGGGTACACAGGGGATTATCCCCTGTGCGCTTCTTTGGTGACTTTCTGTGCGCACAGAAAGTCACCCCAGCGGAGCGTCTGGCAAGACGCACCAAGTCCCTCGCCGATTTTTCGGCGAATACGAAAAAGGGGATTCAGGGCCTTCGCCCCTGAATGATTCTTTGCCTACTTTCTGCACGAGCAGAAAGTAGGTCGCCCTGAGGGGCGAAACCCTGCCGCTCTGCCGGACTCCCGGCGAATTCCATCCCGCGAACGGGGTGAAAAAGCTCGCCATCGGGCCCCCGGTGACGCACCAACGGGGCGCGGAAAAGATGGGTGTGGAAATTGCGGCCGGACTATGCTAAAATAATGAACCTGACAACAGCCCGCCGGGGCCAAAGGGAAATGGAGGTGCTGGATATGCAGCAGAAGCTGAAGGGTCTGATCATCCGCAGACACCGGCAGGAGCGGAATACGCCGCAGAAGGACCTGTGCAAGGGGATCTGCACGGTCTCCTACCTGTCCAAAATAGAACAGGGAAAGGTGGAGTGCAGCGGCGAGGTGCTGCATCTGCTGTTTGCGCGGCTGAACATTCAGTGGCACGAGGACCCGGATTTCTGCCGGGAGGAGGGCGACTGGATTGACGACTGCTATGACCGTCTCTTTTCCGGAGAAAATATGGAGCGGCAGGCCGCCGCGCTGGCCGAACGGGAGGAGCTCTATTGCGCCAGCCCCTTCTTCCTCGATTGGGTGCTGCTCACCTGGGCGGCGACAGGCCGGAAGGTCATCGACGTCGAGGCATTCGACTCGGCAATGGACCTGCGTCAGCGGGGGCTCTATCTTTGCCTGGAGCTGCGGTTTGACGAGCTGCTGCAAATGTCCACGCGGAGCTACTACCTGCTGGAAGCAGGAAAACACAGCTACTGGAAAACGGACTACAGCGTGGCGATGGCCCATTTGCAGCAGAGCATGGAGCGCGCCGCGCAGGAGGGAAGCCTCCCCGTCATGATGTACAGTGCTCTGTTTTTGGGCAACTGCTACAAGAGCCTGAATCAGGTCGGTCAGGCGTATCCATATTATACTATGGCCAACCGCATGGCGCGGAGCCTCGGCAACGTGGAACTGCAGCAGGCGACGGCCTACAACATCGCCTCCACGGAGCTTCAGGCGGGACAGGCCGAGCAGGCGCTCCAGCACCTGCTGCGCCACCCGTGGGAGGAAGGCATGTACTACCAGAAGCTCGCCCTCTGCTACGAGCGTCTGGAGAAAAAGCAGGAGGCACTGCAGGCGCTGGACAACGCGATGAAGGCCCCTCTGATGGAGTTATCCACCGACCCGGTGGAGTCCCGGTGGATCCTCCAGCAGATCTGTGACCTGATCCGCTACCGGCTCGAACATCCGGCGTATATTCACGATCCGGAATACGGCAAGCTGCTGATCAATTTTATCCAGATGACGGAGGAGAAGCTCTCCGGGAGCTTTACCCGCTTTTACGTGTCCTGGCTGGAGGAGTGGTGCATTGCCAACCGGCAGTACAGGCGCGCGTATGAAATGCTGCGGAAATACTACAAATCCATTTGAACAGCAAAGGCCCCGTTTCGGAGTTATTCCGAAACGGGGCCTTTTTGTATTCCGGCGGCCGGATCGGGGACGATATGCCGTCCCCGATCCGGAAAATCCGGGGAATTTTCCCCGTCAAGTTCTGTGCTTACCGGGCGTACAGCCGCCCGCACACGGGAAATATTCCCAAGGTTCCGGCAGCAATACGACGGTTTAAACGGATGAATTGAGAAAATCGAACCATGCAGATCGGTTAAGCAAGGTGATGTGGGCCGATTTCAGGAAAATCCCTCGAAAACAGGGGCAGACGGAAGGGCTTAAACGTAATTCCGCCGGGGCGGGCGCGTTTGATAATTGAACCGGGTTTTTGGTATAATGGCGGCGAAAATGGCGTGGAGTAGGAACACCGCGTCACGTTCTCATTTATGGGTGCAGATCCTTGCAATGGCGTATGGACTCTTGTATCACGAAAACAAAAAGGAAGGGTAACTAAATTGAAGAAAAGAATGAGCGCACTGCTGATGGCTATGCTGCTTCTTCTGTGCGCGCTGCCTCAAGCGGCTGCGGCAGGAAGCGGAACAGTCAACCTGACGCTTCATGCCAACTGGCAGTCAGGTAATATGGTAGTGACAGCAGCCGTAACCGGCGGAAAGGGCGTCACCAACGGACGCCTGACCGTCAGCTACGACCCGGCGCTGATGCGTCTGACTGATGCGGAGGCGGTACTCGACTGCGGCGCATCGAGCATCAACCGGGAAACCGAGGGCAGCGTGAGTCTTGCCTGGGTGGACAGCAACCTGCCCGCCGCGGAAACCTCCGCCCTGGTGCCGACCTTTGTGCCGCTCAGCGGCGCGTGGCAGTACAGCTGGACGGCGGAGGCCGACGAGCTCTACGCCGGCGGGACGAAGTTCGGGGCGACCGGAGCCACGGCGAGCCTGAGCGCGGGCCTCGATCCGAATCCCAACCCGAACCCGAATCCTAATCCCAATCCTAATCCGAATCCCACTCCCAGCCCCGATCCCGATCCCGGCCTTGACAATCCCTTCACAGATATCACCGGCCACTGGGGCGAGGATGAGATCCTGAAGGCCTATCACGAGGGCCTGTTCACCGGTGTGTCCGCGACGAAGTTCGCGCCCGACGCGCAGATGACCCGCGGCATGCTCGTGACGGTCCTCTACCGCATGGCCGGTAAGCCTGTTTCCAAGAGCACGCAGACTGCGTTCCAGGATGTGCCGCAGGGCATGTACTACACGGAGGCCGTGGCCTGGGCCGTGGAGTCCGGCATCGTCTACGGCGTTTCCGACACGGAGTTCGCGCCTGACCGCAATATCACCCGTCAGGAGCTGGTGACCATGCTCTGCCGCTACGCCAGGTTTGAAGGCCGCGACGTGAGCGCCCGCGCCGACATCAGCGGCTTTACCGACGCCGGAAGCGTCCAGAGCTTCGCGGTCGAGGCCGTGCAGTGGGCGGTCGCCGAAGGCATCCTCAAGGGCCAGAGCGGCGGTCAGCTCAAGCCGCTCGGACTGGCCACACGCGCCGAGGCCGCAGCGCTGATGGTGCGTTACGTCGGCTAAGGAAAGGAGACGCAGATCGATGAAAAAATTTCTTTCTGTTCTTCTGACCGTATGCATGGTGCTGAGCCTTGTCTCTACCTCCTTCGCAGCGTCTTCGACTGACCTCTGGAGCCATGAAACAAGCGTCAGCAACACCACTGACGGACAGAAGGACACTTCCACCACGGACCTCCCGCCGATCACCGTCGGCAAGAGCGAGGTCCAGCAGTCCTACCGCCCCGGTGCGGTGGACGGCACCCTGAACCGGGACGGAAGCTCCTCCGGGAGCGGCAATGTCACCGCCCGGCAGATCGAGAACGACGGCGTCGACCTGACGCTGCCTGTCAAGTCCGACAAGAAGATCGACGAGGATCTGCAGACCTTCAGCTCTGATGAGGTCGTCCGCATCATTGTCGTGATGGAGGACAAGGCCCTGCTCGACATTGGCTACACCTCCGATCAGATCGCCACCCAGAGCGCGGAGGTCGTGAGCGCGACTCAGGCCATGCTCAGGACCCAGCAGGCTGTTCTCACCCAGATCGACCGAGCCGTTGATGCTCTGCCCGCGGTGCAGGTCGGTGAGGACGCGGCTGTCGAGCTTCCCTACAACTATTCCATCGCCCTGAACGGCATGGCCATCGAGGCACCCTATGGCGCTCTGGAGACCATTCAGGCCCAGAAGGGTGTCCGGACTGCCTTCGTCGCTCCGCAGTTCAGCATTCCGGAGACCGGCACGGAGGAGATGTCCCCCAACATGTATGCCACGAAGGAGACCTTCGGCTCGGCCAAGACCTGGGACACCCTGGGCTACACCGGCAAGGGCATGCGTATCGCTATCATCGATACCGGTCTGGATTACGACCATCCTTCCTTCACGGCGGATCCCCAGCTGACCGACACCTCCCTGACCAAGGATGAGATCAGCAGAGTTTTGAAGGACACCAACGCCTACAAGATGTACCGTTCTCACGGTCTGGTGGAGCTGACCGCCGACCGTGTCTACCGCAGCGCAAAGGTCCCCTTCGGCTTCAACTACATCGACGAGAGCCTTGACATCACCCACGACAACGACACCGCTGGTGAGCATGGCACTCACGTCGCCGGTATCGCCGCGGCCAACCATCTGGATACCACTCCCGTGGTGGGCGTTGCGCCGGATGCGCAGATCATCGTCATGAAGGTCTTTGGCGCCGCCGGCGGCGCGTACATGGACGACGTGGTCGCAGCCATTGAGGACTGCTACCGCCTGAACGTGGACGCGGCCAACCTGAGCCTTGGCTCACCCGCCGGCTTTACCGACGAGGAGCCCGCCTATGCCGAGATCCTCAGCGAGATCCTCGACCATGACATGGTCGTGGCCATCGCCGCCAGCGGCAACGGTCTGGGCACCAACCTGAACCTCAGCTCCGACCCCGATAACGGCATCGTCAGCTCCCCGGCCTCCTGGATCGGCGCGGCGATGGTCGCCAGTATCAACAATGTCTCCATCATGCAGAAGTACATTGAGGTCGGCGCGGAGAAGCTCGTGTACACCGACTCCGCCGCCACTCCCTTTACCTCTCTGTCCGGCAAAAATCCGACCTATGTGATGGTCCCCGGTTGGGGTGAGGTAAGGATTATGCGGACATCGACGTGACGGGCAAGATCGCCGTCATTTCCCGCGGCGAGACCAACTTCACGGATAAGCAGACCATCGCTGCCAACAACGATGCCATCGCCTGCATCATCTACGACAATGTCGCCGGCGACCTCATCAACATTGCGGATGCGGGCAAGGTCCCCAACATCTTCGTCTCTCAGGAGAGCGGCAAGATCCTGGCCGACAACGCCGTCAACGGCGAGGGCACTCTGCGGGTCCCGGACGCCTCCGAGGCCACCTCTGTCCCCAGCGCTGTGGGCGGCCAGATGAGCTCCTTCTCCTCCTGGGGCGTTACCCCCGACCTGCAGCTCCAGCCCGATGTGGCTGCCCCCGGCGGCAACATCTACTCCACCATCAACAACGGCAAGTATGCCTCCTACAGCGGTACCTCCATGGCCACCCCGCACATCGCGGGCATGTCCGCCCTGCTGCTGCAGGCCATGCGCGAGAAGTATGACCTGTCCGAAAGCAAGATGCATACCGTTGCAGAAGCGCTCATCATGAGCACCGCGGTCCCCGTTCTGGAAGAGAGCGGCATCCCCTATTCTCCCCGCTGGCAGGGCGCCGGCTCGGCCAACGTCTACAACGCCATCGTCAGCCCCGTCTACCTGACGGCGGACAACGGCAAGGAGCAGACCCCGAAGGTCTCCCTCGGCGATAACGACGCCAAGACCGGCATCTACAGCTTCAGCTTCCAGCTGAACAACCTGACCAACAAGGCGCAGACCTACGACC
>CAKUKL010000083.1 GCA_934662925.1 uncultured Oscillospiraceae bacterium
GGTGTCAAAGGCGGCGACGATGCTGCCCTGTTTGTCCAGCTCGTACTGGGTGATCATCCGCCCCATCCGGCCCACGCCGAAGTGGGCGATCTTTACCGGTCTGTCCATGTGAAGATCCTCCTTTTTCAAAGATACAGCTCCATGGGGTGGGCGTAGTAGTGCGCCATGCCGAGCTCGCTGGTGGTCACAAAGCCCGGCTCCGCCCGGATGACGTCCGGGATGCGGTTGACCAGATTGCCCATGGTGAAGATGTAGGAATTCAGGTTGGGGACGCTGACCTCCACGTCCGGCAGGCCGGAGAGCTTCCATGTGCACACATCGCCCTCGCCGTCGGCGTAGACGTAGCCGATGTCGGAGGTGACGATCTCGATGCCCTGCTGGGTGGTGGTGGTCACCACCTCCTGCGTGCCCCGGAGGTCACCGGCGGGGATGGTGCGGCCCAGCGCGGTGGAGTAGATCTCCCGGGGGGCGATGTAGGGGAGCATTTCGACCCTGTGTCCGGTGGGGGTCAGGCCCAGCCGGGCGCAGATGGCGTCGTTGGTGGCCCGCATGAGGAAGCCGTCGGGCTGGGCTGCGCCGCGCATCAGGGCGGCGAATTCCTCCGGCGTTTTTCCGATGTTGTAGGCCTCGGCCAGCGCCGGGCCGTATTCGTCGGTGTTGAAGGTGGTGGTGCCCTCGATCCGGGTGATGGACATCATGCCGGAGGCCATGAGCAGCGGCAGCTGCATCCAGAACACATCCAGCAGGCCGGAGCCGCAGATGGTGCAGCCGTGATCCCGGGCCAGCTTATCCAGCCGGTTGGTGGACGCGGGGGAGGTGTTCCACGAGTAGTGGGCCTCGTCGCAGGTGGTCAGCAGGTTGATGCCCCGGGAGAGTACGGGGGTGAAAAACGGTTCGCACTTGTCCACGAAGCTGAACAGCGCGGCAATGACGATGTCGGGTCTGCAGCTGTCCAGCACGGTCTCCAGATCGTTGGAGATGGTCACGCCCAGCTTGCAGCCCAGCTCGGCGTATTCGCCCACGTCCTGCCCCAGCAGGGCGGGGTTGGTGTCCACTGCGCCCACGATGCGGATGCCCTTTTTATGCATCAGCTGGATGCCCAGCCGGCCCATCCGGCCGCAGCCGAGAGCGACGGCTCTGATCGGTTCCTGTCTCATTTTCGTTATCCTCCTAAGGTATTATGGTATGCGTGCGCCGCCTGTGTGCGGCAGTGCGGAAGGACCGCGCCGGAGCGGTGCGCGGCGCGGTCCCCGGAATAAATATTGGTTACTTCTGGGCCTTTTCTCTGGCGGCCCGCAGCTTGGCGGTGGCCTCCTGCACGGCCTTGCGGTCCAGCTTGTAGGGCAGGGTGCACAGGATGATCAGCAGGCCGGGGATGGCGACCATCAGGCCGTTGACCCAGTAGATGCCCTGAACGCAGCTGGCGGTCTGGGCCGCGGCCATTCCGTCATAGCCGAAGATCACCAGGAACAGGGAGGCAAGACCGCCGCACAGGGCGCCCGCCACCTTCAGCATGAAGGAGGTGTAGGTGAACAGCATGCCGGGGCAGCGGATGCCGGTGGCGGCCTCGCCCACGTCGGCGGCGTCGGGGATGCAGGCCCACACGGCGGCCAGCGGGAAGGACTGGCCGATACCGGCCACGATGGAGGCGGCGTAGGCCATGGTCACGCTGGTGCCGCCGATCAGGAACAGGATGCCGGCCAGGATCAGGATGGCGCCGCCCAGAATGATGGTGTTTTTCTTACCCAGCGCCTGCATGATCTTGGCGGTGAAGAACAGCACCACGATGGCGGGGGCGGTGACGCAGGTGATGAGGGGGGCGATGAGCATGGGATTGCCCAGATACCACACGGCGTAGTAGTAGACCCAGCCCATGTGGAACGCCAGGAACAGGATGAACATGAAGACGATCACGCCCAGCTGGAGGGCATGCTTGTTGGAGAACAGGCCTTTGAACGCCATCTTGAAGGAGATGGGGTCGCCCTGATTGGGGACGCGCTCCTTGCAGTTGATGACGCAGAAGACCAGACTGACCACCATGATGGCGCCCAGCACGGCCGCGGCGGCCATATAGGCGCCGGAGGTGTACGCGCCAACGCCGCAGATGGCGCCGAGGATGGCGCCGCCCACCTGAGCGGCCACCAGCTGACCGGCGTTGGAGCCGATCTCGCGGAGCACGCCCAGCAGGCCGCGCTCGTCGTAGTCCTCAGTCATGGTGTTGGCCAGACAGCCGAAGGGCATGTCAAAGGCGGTGAAGCTCATGCCGAAGCAGATGTAAACGATGGCGATGTAAATGATCTTGGCGGTGACGCCGGCGTTGGGGGAGAAGAAGCACAGCACGCCGAACACGGCGGCGGGGATGACGCCGCCCACCACCCACGGGCGGTAGGAGCCCCAGCGGGTGCGGGTCTTGTCGGCCAGCACGCCGCACATGGGGTCGTTGATGCCGTCCCAGATACGGGCGATCACCAGAATGATGCCGGCGGCGCCGGCGCCGATGCCCAGCGTGTCCGTCATGAATGCCTGGAAATAGGTCGTAATGAACATATAAACCGTCTGCAGGCCGAGGCCGCCGATGGTATAGGCGATCCGTTCCCGCCACGAAAGCTTTCCTGCCATTTAGAAAGACCTCCCTTAGTCATCTCTTTTTTGTTTGTGATTACTGCGGTCAAGAGCTGCTCTTTGGTATTAAGATACCATGTCCCGGGACGGAAGTGAAATGGTTATTTCCGATTTCAAGTTATCGGAATAAGCGATAATTTACGATAGATACGCTGCGAATTTGAAAATTGCTGTGTATAATAAACAATCCCGGAGAGACGCTCTCCGGGATCGTGCTGGTGCGGTTTTGTGTGCCCGACAGGCTCAGAGCCGTTCCAGAAACAGGCTGAGCAGCGGGTTTTTGTCCTTTGGGTCGAAGATGGCGAGGTTGCATGCGCCGAAGCGGTCATCGGTGATCTCGATATCTGTGGTCGCCTTCCGGCGGCGGTTTCCGGCCAGCGCGTCGGTGGACACGTAGTAGCCCATACCCAGATCCACGTAGTTGGAGATCATCTGGAAGGAGTCGGCGTAGTCGTACTTTGCGCCGGGACAGATGCGCTGGATGGTCTGGATAAAGTAGCTGTTCCAGCGGACATCGCCGGTCTGGAGATAAAGGGTCATGGACTGGATGATATCGGGGGCCGTCCAGTCTGGGTGCTCTTTCATCACCTCGTTGGAGACGATGAGGGAGATGCGCTCCCGCTGGAGAACCCGGTAAAAGGCGGTCAGCTCCTGCTCCGCTCCGGCGGGGACGGTATACAGGCCCACGTCGATGTCGTGGTGCCGGAGCGCGCCGGAGGAGGCTTTGTAGGGGACGGTCTTCAGGTTGATGACCGCCGTCGGGATGGTGCGGTGGAGCTCGGCAATGGCGGAGATGACGTTGAGCCGCTCCAGCTCCTCGTCATAGGTGTCCACGCCGATGGACAGGGTCTGGGCCTCCTGCTCCGCGTGGTTCATCTGGCTGATGCGCCGGGTCATGTCGTCGAACTGGTATAGCAGCGACTCGCCCTCCTCCAGAAGGGCCATGCCGGCGTCCGTGATGCGGACGCTGCGCTTGTTCCGCAGGAACAGCGGCCCGCCCAGCTCAGCCTCCAGTTCGGCGATCTGCTGGCTGAGGGTGGATTGGGAGATGTGCAGGGATTCTGCCGCCCGGCTGAAATTCAGCAGGTGGGCGACCGCCACGAAGTAGCGAAGCTGTCGCAGATCCATGAGACCCTCCTTTGTTGTGCGTGGTTTCAGGCCCGCGCTCACAGCCCGGCGGCGTCGATGCCCGCTTCGGCGAGGACGGCGGTGATGCTCCGGATGGCGGAGTTGGACAGCCGCCACGCATTCTGAATGTCCTCCCGCTTGTCCTCCTTCATGGCCTCGGAGTCCAGCATGGCGTTGATGAAGCGGCGGCGGTTGGTCAGGGCACTGTAAATATTCTTCGCCTCGTCCCGGGTAAAGTCCTTCTGCCCGTTTTTGAGCTTTTCTCCGGCGGAAGCCAGAGCGGCAAGGCTGGTCTCGGCGTTGTGCAGGTCGATGGGGTTGGCGGCCCGGGCCTTCAGGCGGAGGACCCGCTCCCTGAAGTCGTCCAGCGTGTCCAGCACAAAGGCGAGTTCCCCGGCGTTGAGATAGCTGTGTTCCATGATCGGTGTTCCTTTCTTGACGCGGGCAGACCCCGCGGCGGTCGTATTGATTTATCATACCACATTGGACGGATTTGGACAAGAGGGCGTTTGAAGGATGGAGCGCACGTCCGTTTTTTGTGACTGAGGTATATTGTCTGGGCTATAGGTTGTATGCTGAATTGATATTGACAATATACGGGATTGCCATTACACTTTTATTAGGTATAGTATGCCTTGGGCTGCCGCCGTGCGGCCTGAGCCGCGTTTCTGTACCCGGCTTCCGCAGACGGAACACTGCGGCGGCCGACGGCCGATTTCCGGAGAAGCTGGGCCGGGGAAGGGCCGGGCATGAAAACGGCCGTGGGTCCGGTATGGACACGCACGGTCATATGGGAGCGTGAGAAAATGGAAGCGGAGCAGAATTATAAGGAAAAGCTGGCTCCTATCTTTGCGCGGTATCAGGACGACAAAAGCAGTCTGATCGATATCATGCAGGAGGTTCAGGCAGAGTATGGGTATCTGCCGATCGACGCGATCTACGAGATCTCGGCCCATACCGGGGTCTCCCCGGCGACGATCAAGGGCGTCGCCACGTTTTATTCTCAATTCAGACTGACCCCCATCGGCAAGTACCTGGTCACCCTGTGTCAGGGCACCGCCTGCCACGTCAACGGCTCGGAGCAGATCCGCAAGGCTCTGTGCGAGGAGCTGAAGATCCAGTGCGGCGAGACGACGGAGGACGGCATGTTCACCCTGCAGGACGTGGCCTGTCTGGGCTGCTGCTCGCTGTCTCCGGCCATGATGATCAACGGCAATACCTACGGGTCCCTGACGCCGGACAAGGCTATCCGCATCGTCCGTGATCTGAAGAAGGGGGCGGAAGCATGAGGATCGTGATCGGAGAGGGCTCCTGCGGCATCGCCGCGGGCGCGAAAAAGGTGCACGAAGCGCTGGAGCAGTGCGTCGGCGCGAAGCATCAGATCGGCATCACCGGCTGCATCGGCATGTGCTTCCTTGAGCCTATCGTGGATCTGTACGACGGCGAGACGTTGGTCCGCCGGCTGGTCCATGTCAAACCGGAGGACGCGCAGGCCATTGCTGAAGCCTGCGACACCGGTGACATGTCCAAGGTGGACGGCATCACCATCGCGGATGAGGACGCCAAGTTCCTCACCCAGCAGGAGCGCATCGTGCTGCGCAACTGCGGCATCATCGACCCCATGTCCATCGACGCCTACATGGAGAAGGACGGCTACAAGGCCCTGAAAAAGGTCCTGACTTCCATGACACCGGAGGAGGTCATCGAGGAGATCAAGATCTCCGGTCTGGCCGGGCGCGGCGGCGCGGGCTTCCCCACGTGGTTCAAGTGGAACGCCTGCCGGAATTCTGCCGGGGACGAGAAATATCTGATCTGCAACGCGGACGAGGGCGACCCCGGCGCGTTCATGGACCGCGCTGTTATCGAGTCCGACCCCCACGACCTGATCGAGGGCATGCTCATCGCGGCCTACGCCATCGGCGCGGCCAATATCATCGTGTACGTCCGGGCGGAGTATCCGCTGGCCATCGTCCGCCTGAAGAACGCCTTCAAGCAGGCGGAGGAGCGGGGCCTGCTGGGCAATCACATTCTGGGCACGGATTTCTCCTGCAAGGCCCGCATCAAGGCCGGCGCGGGCGCCTTTGTCTGCGGCGAGGAGACCGCCCTCATCGAGTCCATGGAGGGCAAGCGCGGCATGCCGCGGCTCAAGCCGCCCTTCCCGGCCCAGTCGGGCTATCAGGGCAAGCCCTCCAACATCAACAACGTGGAGACCTTCGCCAACGTGGCGTGGATCATCAACCACGGCGGCGCGGCCTTTGCCGCCATGGGTACCGAGAACAGCAAGGGCACCAAGGTGTTCGCCCTCACCGGCAAGGTCCTCCGCGGCGGTCTGGTGGAGATCCCCATGGGCCGCACCCTGCGTGAGGTCATCTTCGACATCGGCGGCGGCATCCGCAATGGCCGCCAGTTCAAAGCCGTGCAGATGGGCGGCCCCTCCGGCGGCTGCATCCCCGCCGCGCTGCTGGACACCCAGATCGACTACAAGGCCCTGTCCGCCACCGGCGCCATCATGGGCTCCGGCGGCATGGTCGTCATGGACGACAGCACCTGTATGGTGGGAATGGCCCGGTTCTTCCTCGACTTCACCGCCAAGGAGTCCTGCGGCAAGTGCGTCCAGTGCCGCATCGGCACCCGCCGCCTGCTGGAGATCCTGACCCGGATCACCAACGGCGAGGGCAAAGAGGGCGACGTGGAGCTGCTGGAGGAGCTGTGCGTGGCCGTCAAGGACGGCGCTCTGTGCGGTCTGGGCCAGACGGCCCCCAACCCGCTGCTCACCACCATCCGCTATTTCCGCAGCGAGTACGACGCTCATATCCGGGAGAAGCGCTGCCCCGCCAAGGAG
>CAKUKL010000084.1 GCA_934662925.1 uncultured Oscillospiraceae bacterium
ATCATCTCGTCCTCGGTCTTGGAGATCAAGTCCTCGACGGTGTTGATGTTGGCGCGCTTGAGGCAGTTGAAGCTGCGTACAGACAGATCCAGTTCCTCGATGGTCAGCTCCAGCATCTTGTCCTTGGAGTCCTGCGCCTTCTCCACCACGGTGGACTTATCGCCCAGCGTGTCGGACAGGTCGGTGAACAGGGCAAAATGGTCGCAGAGGATCTTGGCGCCCAGGGACACCGCATCGCGGGCAGCGATGGTGGTGTCGGTCCAGACCTCCAGCGTCAGCTTATCGTAGTCGCTGGAAGCGCCCACACGGGTGCTCTCCACAGTGTAGTTGACCTTGTACACGGGGGTATAGATACTGTCGATGGGGATCACGCCGATGACGCCGGGACGCGCCGCCTTGTTCTTGTCGGCGGAGACATAGCCGCGGCCGTGGCTCAAGGTGATCTCCATGCTCAGAGTGGCACCCACATCCAGCGTTGCAATGTGCAGCTCGGGATTCAGGACCTCCACCTCGCCGTCAGTCTTGATATCGCCGGCCGTGACCTCGCAGGGTCCGGCCGCCTCGATAAACACGGTCTTGACGGCATCGCTGTGCAGCTTCGTCAGCAGATTTTTCACGTTCAGAACGATCTCCGTCACGTCCTCCTTCACACCGGGGATGGTGGAGAACTCATGCTGCACACCGGCAATTTTGATGCTGGTGGCTGCGGTTCCGGGGAGGCTGGAGAGCAGGATGCGCCGCAGCGCATTGCCCAGGGTCGTTCCGTATCCGCGCTCCAGGGGTTCGATCACATATTTTCCATAGGAAGCGTCGCCGGGTGCTTCGATACACTCGATCTGGGGCTTCTCAATTTCGATCATGCAGTACCCTCCTTCATTCTATTGGCGGCGCGGTGCCTTCCGCGCCAATTTCATTCCAGTGCTTCGTGAGGGTCAGAACCCTATTACTTGGAGTACAACTCGACGATCAGATGCTCCTCGATGGGCATATCGATGTCCTCGCGGGCAGGCAGGGTGACGACGGTACCCTTCAGGGCGGTCTTGTCACGCTCCAGCCACTTGGGGACGGTGACCATGGGTGCATCCTCGGCGGTCAGGCGCTTAAACGCCACGGAGGAGCGGCTGCCCTCCTTGACCTCGATCACATCGCCCACGCGCACCAGATAGGAGGGGATGTTGACCTTGTGCCCATTCACGGTGAAATGGGCGTGGTTCACCAGCTGACGCGCCTCGCGGCGGGTCATGGCGAAGCCCAGGCGGTACACCACGTTGTCCAGACGGCGCTCCACCAGGCTCAGCAGGTTCTCGCCGGTCTTGCCGGGCATCGCGGAGGCCTTCTCATAGTAAGCGCGAAACTGCTTCTCGAGGATGCCGTACACGAACTTGACCTTCTGCTTCTCGTTGAGCTGGATGGCGTACTCGCTCTTCTTCTTTCTCATCTGGCCGCCGGGGTTGCGCTTGGTCTCCTTCTTGGAGTAACCCATGACGGTAGGAGAAATACCCAGCGCCTTGCAACGCTTGGCGACAGGCTGCATATTCTTAGCCATGATTTAATATCCTCCTTCTTCCGATTACACGCGACGACGCTTGGGGGGGCGGCAGCCGTTGTGGGGGATGGGGGTGACGTCCTTGATCATCGTCACTTCCAGGCCCACGGCCTGCAGCGCGCGGATAGCCGCCTCACGTCCCTGACCGGGACCCTTCACGAAGACCTCAACGGTCTTCAGGCCATGCTCCATAGCAGCCTTGGCAGCCGTCTCAGCGGCGCTCTGGGCGGCAAAGGGCGTGGACTTCTTGCTGCCGCGGAAACCGAGACCACCGGAGGAAGCCCAGGACAGAGCGTTGCCCTGAGAGTCGGTGACGGTCACCATGGTGTTGTTGAAGGAAGAACGGATATGGACCTGGCCCTTCTCGATGTTCTTCTTTTCGCGACGACGGCGAATGACCTTCTTGCCTTTTACGTTAGCCATGATCTATTCTTCCCTCCTTTACTTCTTCTTGTTAGCGATAGTCTTCTTGGGGCCTTTGCGGGTGCGTGCGTTGGTCTTGCTGCGCTGGCCGCGAACGGGAAGGCCACGACGGTGGCGCATGCCGCGATAGCAGCCGATTTCAGTCAGGCGCTTGATATCCAGCGCGGTCTGACGACGCAGATCACCCTCGACGATGTAGCCGTGGTCAATGGCCTCACGGAGCTTGGCCTCATCGGCCTCCGTCAGATCCTTGACGCGGGTGTCGGGGTTGATGCCTGTCTGTGCCAGGATGTCCTGAGCACTCTTTCTTCCAATACCATAGATATAAGTCAAACCGATTTCGATTCGCTTATCCTTGGGCAGGTCAATACCGGCAATACGTGCCATACTTTTTAACCTCCAATTAAGTCTTAGCCCTGGCGCTGCTTGTGCTTCGGATTCTCGCAAATGACCATGACACGGCCTTTACGACGAATGATCTTGCACTTTTCGCACATGGGCTTCACGGACGGTCTTACTTTCATGTCGATAAACCTCCATTACTTAGTACGCCAGGTAATTCGGCCGCGGGTCAGGTCATAGGGAGACATCTCCACTGTGACCTTGTCACCGGGCAGAATCCTGATGAAATTCATTCTGAGCTTTCCGGAAATATGCGCTAAGATCGTGTGTCCATTTCCAAT
Source organism: uncultured Oscillospiraceae bacterium (assembly GCA_934662925.1). Classification (GTDB taxonomy): domain Bacteria; phylum Bacillota; class Clostridia; order Oscillospirales; family Oscillospiraceae; genus Enterenecus. The sequence continues at coordinate 2,653 of CAKUKL010000084.1, forward strand.
GTCTACTTGGAATGTGGTGTTGGGCAGCGATTCAACGACGACGCCCTCTACTTCGATCATGTCGGATTTTGCCAAGTGTTATCCCTCCTGGTCTTGATCACTGCCGCGTATCGCGGCGATGGCTTTACGAAGCTCACTATTTGTGATGGTTTCGTTGCTTCTGATCCTCTGGGAAACCGCGCCCCCATCGCGCCGGAGCAGCGCCGCGTGTTTGCGCCGCTTGCGCTTCGGCCGTTCCACGGGCCGCGTCTTTCCGTCCGCCAGCAGGAGGAAGTCCCCCTCCGTCGCAAGGACGAAGAAGACCTCTCCCTTATCCCTGCCGGCGGTAGATGTTACGATATTCGCTTTCACAATGTCCATATCACACCAATGACTTCTCCGGGTCCGTCAGAAGCTCCGGCTCCCCGTCGGTGATCAGTACGGTGTTTTCGTAGTGTGCGGCGTTTTTCCCGTCGGCTGTCCTCACCGTCCAGCCATCCGGCATCTGCCTGATAGCGGCCGTCCCCGCGTTGACCATAGGCTCCACGGCGATGGTCATACCCCGCAGAAGACGGGGTCCATGGCCGGGCTTGCCGTAATTGGGGACTTCGGGTGCCTCATGCATCTGGTGTCCGATGCCGTGGCCGACATATTCTCGGACGACGCTGAAGCCGTTTGCCTCCACATACGCCTGCACAGCGGCGGAGATATCCGACAGGCGATAGCCCTCGCGGGCATACTTTATGCCCTCAAAGAAGCTCTGCTGCGTCACCCGGATCAGCCGCAGCGCCTCGTCGGACACCTGACCACAGGGATAGGTGCCGGCGCAGTCGCCGTGGAAACCGCCGATGAACGCCCCCACGTCTACGCTGACGATGTCGCCCTCCTGCAGCACCCGTTTGCCGGGGATGCCGTGGATGATCTCGTCATTGACGCTGACGCACACACTGGCCGGATAGCCGTTGTAGTGCAGGAAGGAGGGCGTTGCGCCCTGCTCCTTGATAAACTGGAACACTGCTTTGTCGATCTGAGCTGTGGTGACGCCGGGTTTTACCATATCCCGTGCCAGGGCACGGGCTGCCGCGGTAATTTTGCCCGCCCGGCGCATCAGCTCGATCTCATGGGGTGACTTGAGCGTGATCATTCGGCCACTCCCAGCACCCGCAGGATCTCCCGTGTCGTACCCTCCACAGTGGGCTGGTCCTCCACGGTCTTCAGAACGCCTCTGGCCTCATAGAAGCCCTTGAGGGGTTCCGTCTCCTTATGATAGACCGCCAGACGGTCTTTCACCGTCTCCGGGTCATCATCCTTACGCTGCTTCAGCGCACCGCCGCACACATCACAAATTCCCTCTTTTTTCGGGGGGATGTTTACGATATGATAGCTGGCGCCGCAGCTCTCGCAGACACGCCGGCCGCCCATGCGGGCGATGATCTTCTCATCGGGGATCTCGATGGCGACCACAGCGTCGAATCTGATACCCGCCTGCTCCAGCGCCTCAGCCTGGGCGATGGTGCGGGGCACCCCGTCCAGAATGTAGCCGTTGGCGCAGTCGGCCTCCTGCAAACGCTCGTTGATGATGCCGATGATGACCTCATCGGGCACCAGCTTGCCAGCATCCATGTACTCCTTGGCCTTCAGCCCGGTGGGCGTGCCGTTCTTCACAGCCGCCCGCAGGATGTTGCCCGTAGAGATGGTGGGGATATCCAGCTTTTTCTTGATGATGTCTGCCTGGGTGCCCTTGCCGGCACCGGGAGCGCCTAAAAGGATCAGTTTCATGGTAATTACCTCAAATTATTCCAGGAAGCCCTTGTACTGACGCATCAGCATCTGGGACTCCAGAGCCTGGACGGTCTCCAGCGCAACACCGACCACGATGATGACGGAGGTACCGCCGATGGACAGAGAGGACACATTCACGATCTTGCCGATCAGCAGGGGCAGGATCGCCACGACGCCCAGGTAGATGGCGCCGAACAGCGTGACCTTGTTGAGCACCTTCTTGATGAAGTCCGCGGTGGGCTTGCCCGGGCGGAAGCCGGGGATAAAGCCGCCGTTCTTCTTCAGGTTGTTGGAGATCTCAACGGGGTTGAACTGGATGGTAGCATAAAAGTAACTGAAAGCGATGATCATCAGGAAGTAGACGATCATATACAGTACACTCTTGCTGTCCACAGCGTTCACCAAAGTATACGCAAAAGTACCCTTCTCCGGTGCGGGCAGGAACGCCGCCACCGTGGGGATGATCATGGCGATGGACTGGGCAAAGATGATAGGCAGCACGCCGGACATATTTACCTTCATGGGAAGGGTAGATGCCTGACCGCCGTACATCTTACGGCCCACCTGGCGCTTGGCGTACTGCACGGGGATGCGGCGCTCGGCGCCGTTGACCCAGGTGATCAGTACGATCAGAGCCAGGATGCCGATGACCACCAACAGTGCGTGCCACCACTGCATAGCCCCGGACTTCAGGGAAATGCTCATGGAGGACACCATGCTGGGCACGCGGGACAGGATACCCGCGAACAGGATGATGGAGATACCGTTGCCGATACCGAATTCCGTGACCTGCTCGCCCATCCACATCACGAAGGAGGAGCCGGCAATGAAGGAGATAATGATGACCAGCGCCGCCCACACACCGGTATTGGTGAGGATGCTGGCGTTCTTCATCAAGGCGTAGTAGCCCCAGCCCTGCAGGATGGCGATGGCCACCGTGGCGTAACGGGTGATGGACTGGATCTTCTTCTTGCCCTCCTCGCCGCCCTCACGGGCCAGACGCTCCAGGGGAGGAATGGCAATGGTGAGGAGCTGGATGATGATGGAGCTGTTGATATAGGGCTGCACACCCAGTGCGAACACTGTAGCGCTGGCGAAAGCACCGCCGGACATCACGTCGTACAGGCCCAGCACCGTGGTGCTCATCTGAGACAGGTAATCGCCCAGCAGCTTTGTGTCTACATAGGGCACGGGGATCGCGTTGCCGATACGGAAAATCAGCAGGATCAGGGCGGTGAAGACGATCTTCTTACGAAGCTCGGGGATCGCCCACGCTTTTTTGATCGTCTGGATCACTTAGATCACCTCTGCCTTTCCGCCGGCTGCCTCGATCGCTTCCTTGGCAGCCTGGGAAAAAGCAGCGGCCTGCACGGTCACCTTCTTGGTAACCTTGCCGTTACCCAGGACCTTGACGCCGTACTCGCACTTGCTCAGGATACCCTTAGCAAGCAGGGCTTCCGCGGTGACGATCTCGCCGTCCTCAAACTTGTTGAGGGCGTTCAGGTTGATGATCTCCAGGGGCTTGGCAAAAATGTTGTTGAAACCGCGCTTGGGGATGCGGCGTGCCAGAGGCATCTGGCCGCCCTCAAAGCCGATGCGGGTACCGCCGCCGCTGCGGGCCTTCTGGCCCTTGTGACCGCGGCCTGCGGTCTTGCCGTTGCCGGAGCCGTGACCACGGCCCTTGCGGTAGGCTTCCTTAACGGAGCCGGCTGCGGGAGACAGTTCGTTCAGTTTCATTCTCTCGCACCTCCTTATTCTTCAGTGACCTTCAGCAGGTAGCCGATCTTGGCGACCTTGCCGCGGGTCTGGGCGTTGTCGGGCTGTACGGTGGTGTCACCGATCTTACGCAGGCCCAGGGAGTTGGCAGTGGCGATGTGCTTTTCCAGTCTGCCGTTGAGGCTCTTTACGAGCTGGATCTTCAGATTAGCCATGTTCTGTCCTCCTTAACCCACGATCTCGTCCACGCTCTTGCCGCGGGTACGGGCGACTTCTTCGGGGGTACGCAGGGACTTCAGGCCCTCGAAGGTAGCGGCCACCACGTTCACAGCGGTGTTGGAGCGCAGGCACTTGGTACGGATATCCTTGATACCCGCGGCCTCCATGATGATACGCACGGGGCCGCCGGCGATCACGCCGGTACCGGGGGCGGCGGGCTTCATCAGCACGCGGCCTGC
>CAKUKL010000085.1 GCA_934662925.1 uncultured Oscillospiraceae bacterium
AGTCGGAGGTGAACCCCAGATGCTGGACATGGTCCCCTGGGAAAAGATCAACGATTTTCTGCTGAAGATCGAGACCTGCGAAGATGTGGGCATATTCGCGGACACGGCGCTGAAGAGCATGGGCGAGCTGGTGTACTTTGATAAGGGACTGGCGTACATCCTCAACGGCGCCGGTGCTGTCGTGGGAGAAAAATACTGCAATTTTCAGCAGCAGGTGAGCGAAGCGTACCTCGAGTATTATTCCAAGCTGGACATTCCGCGCAGCCCGGGCCGGGACTGGAAAAAGGAGCCGCCCGGGGTGGACCCGCTGCTGCGGTTCGTGAACTGGTCCCAGATGGAGCAGGGCGAATACTACACAGATTATATTGAGCCGCAGAAGCTGAAATACTCCTGCCACATGAGCCTGCGGGACCGGGACGGCATCTCCCGGGTGACCTTTGTGTGGGACCGGAGCCGTGACATGCCCTTCAGCGAGATGGAGCAGAAGGTGATCACCGGTTTACTGCCCCACATGAACAACCGCGTGTGCTCCCTGTACCGGAACGCGCTGTCCGACTCCCGGAACACCCGTGGGCGGATCCTGCTGGAGACGGCGGGGCTGACGAAGCGGGAGATGGAGATCGTCCGGCTTTTGTGTCAGGGCGTGTCTCAGGCCAAGATCAGCAAGATGCTCTACATCTCGGCCACTACCACCCGGAAGCACATCACCCATATTTACGAAAAGCTGAAGGTTTCCAGTATGCAGGAGCTGCTGGTCCGGCTGTTCAACTCCCATACGAATTCCTGACTTGTACATAAATCTGAATAACTTTTGAAAAAAGAGGGCGGTCCCGTCGAAAGGACCGCCCTCTTTTGCCATCCCTATGAAGATATCATAACACAAGGGCGAAAGAAATACTACTTTTTGATTATTTTTGCTTCCATGATATCCCTGTTTTAGGTCATTTTAATTTGGACAGCCCCATCATAGAATAAATTCAACAAAAGACGCATGAGCCGCAGCGCGTTTTTTGTGCGTTCCGGGAAATGGTTCAAATCGATCAATTACAAGGAGGAAAACAACAATGGCAGAACGTCTGTTAGGAAAAGTCGCGGTAGTCACTGGCGCAGCCTCCGGCATGGGTAAAGCGATCGCCATCGATTTCGTGAAGGAGGGCGCGAAGATCGTCGCCACCGACATGAATGAGGAGGGCCTGAAGGAGCTGGAGAAGGAAGTGGCCGAGCTGGGCCTGTCCGACCAGCTGCGCATCCAGAAGTGCAACGTCACCAGCACTGAGGACTGCGAAGCCGCCGTCAAGACCTGCGTCGAGACCTTCGGCACCATGAATGTCCTGTCCCACAACGCGGGCATCGCCGACAACTTCGCGCCCACCGGGCGTGTGACCGACGAGTCCTGGGACCGTCAGATCTCCGTCAACCTCACCGGCTCCATGAAGATCGCCCGGGCCGCCCTTCAGTATTTCGTTCCCAACGAGATCAAGGCGTCCATGGTCATGATCACCTCCAACGCCGCGCTCGAGAGCGCCACCGGCGGCGCGGCCTACACCGCCTCCAAGGCCGGCGCCAACGCGCTGATGAAGTCCATCGCCTATGAGTACGGCCGCAAGGGCATCCGCTGCAACGCCATCCTGCCCGGCCCCATCATGACGAACATCCATCTGTCCATGGGCCAGCGGGACGACGAGGGCGTCGAGCTCCACCACAAGACCGGCTACAACGGCCACTGCGGCGAGTGGATGCTGCCCATGCGGCTCGGCAAGCCCGAGGATATCTCCCCTCTGGCCGTGTATCTGGCCAGCGACGAGTCCAAATTCGTCCAGTCCGCGTCCATCGTCATCGACGGCGGCGTGTGCCTCGGCTGATCTCAGGGCTGAGCGGGAAAGGAAAACAGGATGGATAAAATTTGTGTTGTGACCGGCGGCACCGGCGGCATCGGCCGGGCGGCTGTCAGAATGATGTCGGAGCGCTGCCATGTGCTGTTCTGCGACGTCAGTCAGGAAAAGATTGACGCATTCATTCAGGAGCTGGCCGCCGAGGGCATCAAGGCCGACGGCATGACCTGCGACGTGTCCGACCGGGCCCAGTGCGACCGTCTGGCCCAGACCGCGGCTTCCATGGGCAAGGTCATCGGCGTCATTCACCTCGCGGGGCTGACGCCGGGCTTCGCAAAGCACCCCGACATCGTCCGGGTGGACTGCATCGGCACCATGAACATCAACGAGGCCTTCTTCCACGTGATGGACGGCGGCTGCATCATGGACATCTGCTCCTGCGTGGCCCACTTTGTGCCCAAGGACCGGTATCCCACCGATATCTTCGATCTGGCCCTTATCGACAAGAAGCTGTTTCAGGAAAAGCTCACCGAGTTTGTCGGCGGCATGGGCGATGCCCAGACGGCGTCAAACATGGCCTACACCTTCGGCCGGTGCTTCGTCTACTGGTACGGCAGAAAGTGCGCCTACGTCTTTGGCCGGGAGAAGGGCATCCGGATCGTCACCGTGTCCATCGGATTTGTGGAGACGCCCATGTCCCGGGCGGATCTGGGCGCCAGCAGCCGGGGCGGCAATACCTTCGAGGAGAAGCTGGCCCCCCAGATCTCCTACAGCGCCTTCGGCCGGGCGGGTACGCCGGAAGAGGTGGCCTATCTCTTCGCCACCCTGCTGGACGAGCGCAACACCTACCTGAGCGGCTGCGACATCTATTTCGACAACGGCTGCGACGCCGCCGGCTACCACGGTCAGCCGGAGCCTTACGACCCGTCCGTGAACCCGTACCACCCGGATTGACCGGCGGGGGAGAAGGAGGATCCCCTCCCGCCTGAGAGAGGAGTAGTTTTATGGAAAATCAGACGCCCGCAAAGAAAAACTGGGGCTTCATCATCGGTATCCTGATCCTCTGCGTGGGCATGCAGTTCGCAAACTACGGCACCGCCGTCTGCATGTCCGGCGAGGTGGCCAAGATGGACGCCATGCAGTACTACGTGCTCATCGCCGCCCTCGGTACGCTGGGCATGGTGCTGGTGCTGCCCATCGTCGGCAAGCTGACGGCCATTCTGGGCCAGCGGAACATGATCGTCATCGGCATCATCATCCAGCTGGCGGGCCGCATCCTGATGATGTTCACCACCACCTGGATCCCCTACGGCCTTGCCTACCTGCTCCAGTCCATCGGCGGCGGCTTCTATGTCTCCTGCGCCTACGTGCTGATGCCCGCAGCGGTGGAGGCCCATGAGCGCGCCAAGTTCTTCGGCTACATCGCCGTGGCCAACGCCATCGGCGCCATCTGCGGCCCCATGATCGTCAGCTCCATGTACGCCGCCGGCGGCGTCATGGCCAAGCTGGCCTATGTGTCCAACCTGCCGCTGGCCGTCATCGGCTTCCTGATGGTCATGAGCAAGTGCCCCAACAGCAAGGTGCCCGGGGCTGCCAAGGGCTTCGACTTCCTGGGCCTGATCCTGACGGTCATCGGCCTTGCCTGCATGGTGCTGTGGATGAATCTGGGCGGAAAGATGTTCCAGTGGCTCAGCGCCGCGTCCATCATCATGCTGGCGCTGACCCTCGTGTGCCTGATCTGGATGATCCGCCGGGAGCTGACCATCGACAACCCCGCGGTGCCCATCCGGATGTTCCGCAACAAGCGCCTGACCTACGCCTTCATAGGCTCGCTGGTAGCGGCGGCGTACTCCACCTGCTCCGGCTCCTACTGTGTCATGTGGATCCGCATGAACTTCGGCGGCTTCCCCGGCACCACCTTCTTCAACGGCACCGCCACCATGGCCCAGCAGATCGTCATCCTCATTCTGGGCTTCTTTGTGGGTGCCTATGTGGGCCGTAAGTTCGTCAAGCGCTTCCGTATTTTCGGCATCCTGTCCATGGCGGCGGCCATGGCGGCCACCGGTCTGCTGTACTGCCTGAAGTTCACCGGCACCGCCGCGGGCGGCAATCTGGTGGTGCTGGGCGGCAGCGTCCCCGCCGGTATGATCATCATCTACATCGCCACCGCCATCGGCGGCTTCACCTCCGTGGTGTCCCAGTCCACCTTCTCCGCCTTCTGGCAGAGCAACACCCCCCGGGAGGACATTCCTTCCGGCGCGTCTCTCTACAGCTTCGGCGCCACCGGCGGCTCCGTCATCTTCGGCGCCGTGGTGGGCGTGGTGCTGGGCTCCAGCGGCGACTACACCCGGGCCTTTGCCACCGGCTTCGTCTTTGCCGTCATCGGCCTGATCTGCGCCATCGTGGGCTTCCGCTTCAGCAAGGAAGAGATCGCCGCCGCGCAGTAAACCGTCCCTTTTGGCCGCTCCGCGGCCGGGTCAATACAGCTGTAACACATGTGATGTGAAATTTGAAAGGAGAAAATTATCATGGCAGAAAACAAGACCAACACCGTCGAGATCAATGCGGAAGACAAAAAGGTTAAGTCCTCTCTGATGAAGAAGGGCCGCAAGACCATTCAGGTTCTGCAGAAGATGAAGGATAAGGGCGAGCCCATCGTCCAGATGTGCCCCGCCGACCGCGACAAGTACTTCGCCATGGCCGCCGATATGGCCGGCTGCGACGTCCTGCGCCTGACCGCCCCCGGCGAGAACGCCGAGATGCGCGCCGCCAACGCCCCCTGGTGGATCCGCAACGTCCGCAGCGCCGCCCAGTACATCCACATCAACTTCGTGCCCCAGACCTGCGCCGTCGCCGGTAAGGAAGAGGCCCTGAAGAACTGCTCCATCTACATGACCGAGGGCGCCGACTCCATCAACTACATGGGCATCACCAACGACATGGTCAAGTACCTGTCCGACAACTGGGTCGTCCTGTTCGGCCACGTTGGCGCTCTGTCCGGCTGGCAGACCGCGGGCTTCGGCGGCTACCGCAAGCTGGGCAAGACCTGCGAGGACGCCATGAAGGTCTTCCGTCAGGCCTATGAGTATCAGGAGAACGGCATGAAGGCCATGACCGTCGAGCTCACCCCGGGCGAGGTCAGCGCCGCCATCGCCAAGAAGCTGCGCATCCCCGTCATCGGCGTGGCCTCCGGCTGCACCGGCGGCGACATCGACTGCGACGGCTACGAGCTGGTGGACTTCGACACCTTCAACATGATGCCCTCTCTGGCCTCCCACGCCAAGGTCTACGGCGACTTCTTCAAGTTCGCCGTCAGCGGCTACAAGGCCTTTGCCGACGACGTCCGCAACCACGTCTATCCCGAGGAGAAGCACGGCTGGCACATGGATCCCGCCGAGCTTGAGAAGTTCATGAAGGAGATCGAGAAGTACTGATCTTAGATCGGAAGGAGGGCGGAGCTGTTTCGGCAACTCCGCCCTCCGTTTTTGCCAGAAGGGAAAAGAAAGGAAGGGAATTCTCTTGATGAAGAAGGATTCGCGGGTGGCGAAGCTGCTGGGGATCGAGTACCCCGTGCTTCAGGCCCCCATGAACTGGCTGACCGACGCGAAGCTGGTGGCCGCAGTGTCCAACGCCGGGGGCTTCGGTATCCTCGGCCCCAACGCGGGCCAGACCACCATTACCCCGCCTTCGCGGAGCACGGCCGGACCAGCTGGAATCTGGTGGCGCTGATCAAAGGCACGGAGGGCATGGACGTGGAAGCCATGCTCTCCGAGGAGCGGCTGAATCATCTCGCCGACATGGACGGCGTGTATGCGGCCAACCTCTACCGCTTCGGCACGGAGCAGATGCCCAAGAAGACCGCGGCTCCCGAGCCCTGCACCCACCAGCTGGTGGTGCAGCTGGAGGACGCCCGGCTGGGCTGCGCCGCGTGGGACGCGTTTCTGGCGGAATATCCCGACCTGAACGGCCTTGAGATGGCCGTGACCAATTACGAATCCATGATGCCCCGGCTGACGGAGTAGTGGCCCACGCCGCAGGACCGGGCCATTTCGGCCATCGCGCACATTCTGGCCGGTCTGCCCAGCTTCTGCGCCGGCGAGGCCTATGTGAAAAAGACGGACGTCCTGTCCCCGGCCCTTCGGGAAAACCTGAAACGGCTGGCCGCGGAAGACGCGGCGGGTGGGAACTGAAGTCCGGACAGACCGCATTTGCGGAAAGGAGAACAATATGAAAAATATCGTAGTCATTACCGGCGGCGGCAGCGGCATGGGCCTTGAGGCCGCCAAGCTGATGGATAAGGACAGCCATATCATTCTGGTGGGCCGCACGCCCGCCAAGCTGCAGAACGCGCTGGACGCGCTGGCGGCGCTGGGGCTGGACGCGGAGGCGTTTCCCGCGGACGCGGGTGATGCGGTCTCCGTGGAGAAGCTGGCCGCCTACGCGGCTTCGCTGGGCAATGTGAAGACCGTCATCCACGCGGCGGGCATCTCTCCCCACATGGCCAGCGGCGAGGAGATATTCCGCGTCAACGCCATCGGCGCCATCAACATCGACACGGCCTTCCTGAAGGTCATGGGCCCGGGGAGCTGCATCCTGAACGTGGCGTCCATGTCGGCGTACATGCTGCCCGCCGCCCAGACACCCACGGCGCTGTATCAGGTGGCCATGAAGGACGCGAACGCCTTTATGGCGGGCGCGGCCCAGATGCTGGGCAATATCCCCGAGGAGAAGCGCCCCGGCGCGGGGTATACCA
>CAKUKL010000086.1 GCA_934662925.1 uncultured Oscillospiraceae bacterium
TACCATCTGAAATGGTCAATATCTGCCACCCTAACATTGGCATACGTATTAAGTCGAATAAATTCTTATTTCGTTGATTCCTCTCGTTAAATTCCTAAAATAAGTGCAAAAATCCCCCGGAGTGCAGCTGTGCTCCGGGGGATTTTCTGTCGCTCTTATCGGAATTCCGCGCTCTTCGAGAGCCAGTTTGATTTGAAGAAATACAACGTAAATACGATGCTGCTCAGACTCCACGTCAGCGGATAGGCCCAGAAGATCACCGAGATTTGCGGGATGAAATGCACTGCGATGGTGATGTAGCTCACCCGGATAATGCACCAACAGGCCAGCATCACCATCATGGGGACGATCGACCGCCCAGCGCCACGGAAAATAGCCGCCAGACAATGGCTGTAGGCCAGCAGGAAATAAAACAGCGTGATGGTCTTTGCCTGACTCACACCGTAAGCCACCACCTGCGGGTCGCTGTTGAACGCGGAGATCAGCAGCGGGGCCGCCAGATTGATGCACACACCGATGACCTCTGCCAGCGAGATGGAGCACAGCACGCCGAAGCGGATGCCCTTCTTGACGCGGTCGTACTTCCCCGCGCCGATATTCTGGCTGATGAAAGTGGTCAGCGCCATGGCGAAGCAGTTGATGGGCAGGAAGGCAAACCCCTCGATCTTGGCGTAGGAACCGCAGCCCGCCACCGCCATCTTGCCGAAGGCGTTGATGTTGGACTGCACCACCACGTTGGCCAGCGCGATGATGGAGTTCTGCAGGCCGGTCGGCAGGCCGTTGCGTACCACGAGCTTGAGCATAGGCATATCGAAGCGGATCTTCCGGATGACGATGCGGTATTCCGCATCGCTCCGGACCAGCCGGGTAAAGCAGAGAATGGCGCTGGCAAACTGGGAGATGATCGTAGCCAGCGCCGCGCTACCCACACCCCAGCGGAACACCGCCACGAACAGCAGATCCAGCACCACATTGGTCATGGACGAAAAAATGAGGTAGTACAGCGGATGCTTGCTGTCGCCGGAGGACTGGAGAATGCCCACGCAGATATTATACATGACGAAGGCAATGGAGCCGCAGAAATAGATCCGGAAATACAGCACAGACGACGGCAGCACATCTTCCGGCGTCCCCATCAGCCGGAGAATCAGCGGCGTGAATATGATGCCGATCACCGTCAGCAGCACGCCCGCCACAAGGCCGAAGGCCACCGTGGTATGTACCGCCCGCTCCACGCTCTCCTTATCCCGGGCGCCGAAATACCGGGCGATGACCACGCCCGCGCCCACGGACACGCCGTTGAAGAAGCCCACCAGCAGGAAGATAAGGCTGCCGGAGGAGCTGACCGCCGCCAGCGCGTCACTGCCGATAAAGTTGCCGACGATGAGGGAGTCCGCCGTGTTATACAGCTGCTGGAACAGGTTTCCCAGAAAAAGTGGGAACGCAAAGGCCAGCATTTTTCGGGCGATCGGCCCCTCAGTCAAAAGATTTCCAGATGTTTTTGCCTGACTCATGTTATCCTCGTTTCTGTCAACTCAGTTTTCCTTGCTTTTGCCGCGCTCCGCGGCCTTGACCAGCGCCACGATGCGGGACGTACCCAGACGGTCCGCGCCCAGCGCCATAAAGTCCGCGGCGTCCTGCAATGTGGAGATACCGCCCGCAGCTTTGATCTTCACGTTGGGCGTTGTATGTGCCCGGAACAAGGCCACATCCTCCCGGGTGGCTCCGCCGGTAGAACAGCCGGTGGAGGTCTTGATGAAATCCGCGCCGCTCTCCGACACGATCCCGCACATTCTCATCTTCTCTTCCTCGGTCAGAAGGCAGGTCTCCACGATGACCTTGAGAATCAACTCGCCGCAGGCCGCCTTCACCGCCCGGATCTCCTCCAGCAGCGCGTCCCAGCGGCCGTCCTTTACCCAGCCCAGATCAATGACCATATCGATCTCCCGGGCGCCGTCGGCAATGGCGCTCTCCGTCTCAAACACCTTCACCGCAGTGGTGCTGTACCCGTTGGGAAAGCCGATCACCGTACACACCGGCAGGCGGCCATCCAGATAATTCGCCGCCTGCTTCACATAGGACGGCGGGATGCACACCGAGGCGCATCCGTACTTCACGCCGTCGTCGCACAGCGTCCGGATCTCGTCCCACGACGCGGTCTGGCGGAGCAGCGTATGATCCACCGCGCGCAAGATCTCACATACCTCCATACCTGATTCTCCTCCATCGGAAATTAGGACAAAAAAAGCACCAATTCCCACCAGTTTTATTGGATTTGAAAGAGCATAAGAACCGGCTGCACGGAATCGTGCAGCCGGTTCTGTCACTTCAATGGCCGGACAAATTACTCCTCGTCGGAAGTCTCTTCCTCAGCGGGAGCGCCCTCCAGCAGAGCGCGGATGGACAGAGACACCTTCTTGTTGTCATTGTCAATAGCAATGATCTTGGCGTCCACGGTCTCGCCCTCGGTGAGGACGTCGCCGGGCTTCTCCACCCGGTGATCAGCGATCTGGGAGATGTGGATCAGGCCGTCAACGCCGGGGACGATCTCGGCAAAGGCACCGAAGGTCATCAGCTTGACGATCTTGACGGGGGCCACGTCGCCCACGGAGTACTTCTCGGTGAACACTGCCCAAGGCTCCTGAGCGTGATCCTTCATGCCCAGAGAGATCTTCTTCTTCTCGGGGTCGAAGGAGATAACATACACGTCCACGGTGTCGCCCACGGAGACGACCTCGGCGGGGTTCTTGATGCGGGACCAGGACAGCTCGGAGATGTGGACCATGCCGTCCACGCCGCCGATGTCAACGAAAGCGCCGTAAGAGGTCAGGCTCTTGACGGTGCCGGTGTAGTGCTTGCCGACCTCGATGTTGTTCCACACCTCAGCGGCGGCGGCGGCACGGGCCTCAGCGGCCACGGCACGGATGGAGCCGACCACGCGGCGGCGGGCACGGTTGACCTCAGTGATGCGCAGCTTCACGCGCTCCTTGACCATCTCGGACAGGTCGGCGCCGCGGGGCTTGCCAGACTGGGAAGCGGGGATGAACACGCGGATGCCCTTGACATTGGCCACCAGACCGCCCTTGTTCTCCTCGGTGATGATGCCCTCGAGCACATCCTTGTTCTCAACGGCGTTTTCGATGGTCTCCCAGTTCTTCTGGGTGTCCAGACGCTTCTTGGACAGCTTGACCATGCAGTCGCGGTCACTGACCAGCATGACGTAGGTCTCGATCTCATCGCCGACCTTGCAGATGTCCTCGACCTTGACGTCGGGATCGTCGCTCAGCTCGGACAGGGGGATGTAGCCGGGATACTTGATGCCCAGTTCGACCTGCACTTCAGTCGGCGTGATCGCAACGACGGTGCCAGTGACCTTATCCCCCGTATTCAAAGTCTTGAACGACTCCTCCAGCATCTCTGCAAAGGACTGTTCAATCTCCATAATTTCTTCGCTCATTTTGTTATAGACCTCCTTTATGATCCACCCCGGCGTCGATGCGCCGGCGGTGATTCCAAGGGACGCTAAACGAGCAAACTCCCCAGGGGTAAGTTCGTCGCTGTGCTCCACCTGACGGACAAAAGAACAGCAGCTTTCGCATAGTTGGGTCAGCCGTCTCGTGTTGGAGCTTTTCGGGTCCCCAATCACGATCATACCATCGCATTCTTCCGCCAAGGCAAGTGCCTCAGACTGTCTCTTGGACGTAGCACCACATATTGTATCAAAAAATTCTGCATTTGTACACACTTTTTTTGCGTTTTTAATGCAATTTTCCCAGTTTGTGCGAATTGCCGTAGTCTGGGATACAAAACTCAGCCCTTTCGCCGTCAAATCTGGCTGTTTTAGAAAAATTTCCGCCAATTCGTCCCAATCACGGGCCACGATCCCGTGCTCCGTCCAGCCGGCGATGCCGATGATCTCCGGATGGGAAGCGTCGCCGATGATCACCGGAACGCGCCCGCGCAGCTCCGCATCCCGGACCAACTTGTGGATGCGCTCCACGTATGGGCAGGTGGCGTCCAAGATCTCACAGCCCTTCGCCGTCAGCGCGTCATAGGTTCGCTTCGGCTCGCCGTGGGCGCGGATGAGCACCGCCGCGCCGTCGGGCACGTCCTCCGGCTGGGACACCGTCCGGGCCCCCAGCTCTTCCAGATGGGCGATAACGTAGCGGTTGTGGGTGATGTCGCCCAGCATGTAGACCGGGCCCTTCCGGGCGCGTTGCTCCGCCGTCTCCACCGCCCGGCGGACGCCGTAGCAGAATCCGGCGGACTGTGCCAGCTTGATGATCATGCCTGTTCCCCCAGCGCACGGATACGCGTCATCAGGTCGTCGGCGATCCGCTGGTAGTCCTCCGGCGTGGGCTTGCGGCCCTCAAACTCCGGATGATAGGGCTGACCGAAGATCACGTCTGTTTTCCGGAACAGCCGCTTTTTCGGAGAAATGTAGATGGGGACGATAGGCACCCCCGTCCGGGTGGCAAACATGGCCGCGCCAGTGTGGGCTTCGCCGGTCTCGCCCTCCTTCACCCGGGTCCCCTCGGGGAACAGCAGCAGCTTCTCCCCGTTTTTCAGCACCCGCATGGCCTCCTTAATGGCGCCCACGTCAGCCTTGCCCCGCTTCACGCCGATAATTCCTGCCTTTTTCAGCAGGTATCCCAGCACCGGGATGTGCATCAGCTCGTCCTTTGCCATCACATGTAATTGCGGCCTGTGCCCCACCGCGCACACCACATACACCGGGTCGCCCAGCGTCGTGTGGTTGCCGCACAGCAGCGCACCGCCATCTGGGATATTCTCCCGGCCCTGCACCCTCCAAGGGTGGAACAGCTTCATAAAGATCCAGACCAGCGGGTACAGCACCGCGTACAGCTTATTCATGGACTCCCTCCGCTCTGTTCAGGTTCTCCCGGATCACGGCCAGCAGCTGGCCGAAGCTCTCCTCCCGGCTGTTTCCGGTGGTGTCCACCACCACGGCGTCCTCCGCCTTTTTCAGCGGCGACACCGCCCGGTGGGCGTCGCACTCGTCCCGCTCCACCACGTCCCGGAGGATCTGGGCCTCATCCACCTGTTCGCCCCGCTCCAGAAGCTCCAGATACCGGCGATGGGCGCGGTCCGCCGCGTCCGCGGTGAGGTAAATCTTCAAATCAGCGCCGGGCAGCACCACCGTGCCGATGTCCCGGCCGTCCATGATGACGTCGTGCTCCCGGGCCAGCCTGCGCTGCATATCCAGCAGGAAAGCCCGCACCTCCGGAATGGCCGACACCCGGGATGCGTAATAGGATATCTCATTGCGGCGGATGTCATCGGTGACATCCGCCCCGTGAAGATACATCCGCTGCAATCCGTCCCCATCGTAGGCCATTCTGATGTCCAGCCGGGGCAGCAGCGCCGCCACCGCCTGACCATCATCCGGGGCCGTGTTTTCCTGCTTGGCGAACAACCCAACCGTCCGATAGATCGCTCCGGTGTCTACGTATAGAAAGCCCAGCTCCCGGGCCAGCTGCTTGGCCAGAGTGGACTTTCCCGCTCCGGACGGCCCATCTATGGCAATGCTTCGGTATTTCATCCGTTCATTTCTCCTTCCATGCCAAGCTCCATGGCCGCGGCCTCTCCGGCGGCGCAGCCCGTGGCCCAAGCGATCTGAAGATTGAAGCCGCCGGTATACGCGTCCACGTCCAGCAGCTCGCCCGCGAAGTAAAGCCCTTGCACCAGCTTGGATTCCATGGTCTTCGGGTCCACCAGTCCCACCTTTACGCCGCCGGCGGTGATGATAGCCTCTTCCACCGGCCGGGTGCCGGTCAGCTTCACTTTGAAGTCTTTCAGCGTCTCCAGCAGGCGGCGGCGCTGCTCCTTCCGGATGTCCCGCACCTTGGTGTTTCCGGGAATGCCCGTCCGGTCGATGAGCACCGGGATCATGGACCGGGGCACCAGACCGCCCAAAGCGTTGGCGTAATCCTGATTGGCCCGGTCGGCAAAGTCCCGGAGCAGTCGGGCGTCCAGCTTCTCCTCGTCCAGCGCGGGCTTCAGGTCGATGTGGGCCGTGTAGCTGTCCCGGTCGAAGTCCAGATGGGCCGACGCGCTGAGCACCAGCGGCCCGGACAGGCCGAAATGGGTGAAGAGCATCTCGCCCTGCTCCCGGTAGACCACCTTGTTTTTCCGGTTCTTGATCTTCAGCTCCACGTTCCGCAGGGACAGCCCCTGAAGCCTGCCGCAGTCCGGGTCCCCCGACACCAGCGGCACCAGCGACCCACGGACGGGAACCACGGCATGTCCCGCCGACTCCGCCAGCCGGTAGCCGTCCCCGGTGGAGCCGGTGCGGGGATAGGACGCACCGCCGGTGGCAAGGACAACAGCCGTACAGCTATACTCCCCCATGTGTTCCATCATGACTCCCGTAATGCTTCCGTCCCGGATGACCAGATCCGTCACCCGGTCGTGCAGCAGCTCCACCCCAAGGCGGCGCAGCTCGAAAAACAGCGCGTCGATGATGTCCGCCGCCTTGTCAG
>CAKUKL010000087.1 GCA_934662925.1 uncultured Oscillospiraceae bacterium
CGCCGTAAAGGCGATGATGGCCTGCTCGTAGTCGCCCTCGGACAGATACCGCACGCCGAGATCATACTGCTCCTGCCACGTGGGCGCGTCGGACGGCTCCGCGTCCGCCTGCGGCCCCTGCTTCGCGCAGGCACACAGGCTCAGGGCCATGGCCAGCGCCAGAACAATGCTCAATATCCGTTTCATACCGATCCTCCGCTCATGTGTCAATAGTAAATGGTGGTCACGGTGCGCCAACCGTTGAAGCTGTAGGAGATCACGTAGTCCGTCCCGATCTCCGCAATGTAGGAGGCATACACCGTGCTGACAAATTCGCTCTTCTGCGTGTTCAGGTCGAAGCGCCAGATCTGCTGCTCGAGGTCGTCGAACTGGTCATCCACGCCGACGTAACCGCTCTCCGGGACGTAGGTGGTGTCCGAGAAGGAGTAGTAGACATAATGATCCAGACAGGTGAAGCACGTGCCGTATTTCCCACTGACGAGGGTCTTGACAAGGCTTCCGTCCGCGCCCCGGATCTCAAGGTCCGCAGACTGGCTGCTCCACCACTGGGACTCGACGTCATAGGTGCGGGGCCTTCCGATCAGATACCCGCGGTATTCAACGTATTCCAGCGACGGCAGCTGGGTAAAGGAATTCTTCTCCACGTCGTAGGACAGCTCGTAGAACTCGCCCGGGCCGGTAAAGACCTCAAAGGCAAAATAGCGGTCGGTCTGAAGCAGCGGCGTGACCTCTTCCGCGCTGTAAAAGCCCGTTTCGATGTAGCTGCGGTCGATGGGCACGGTGAAGGTCGCCAGCAGGCCCGCGTTCTGGTCAAAGACGCCGTAGACGCAGTCCCGGTAATCGCTGCCCATCAGCCACAGACCGGAGGCGGAAAAGTCCGCGCTGGCCGCCGGCGTGTCGGTCATGGCGGCGACATAGCAGGTCTTCCCGTTGGCGGGCTTGGACTCGACGGTCCGCCGCCCGCTCCCCGCGGGCTCCAGCGCGTAGTCCCCGTCGGCGGGGAAGCGCAGGCCCCTGCCGCTGTCTTCATCCACCTCATCGTCGTCCGTCAGGGCGAGCCAGCCGCCGTCAAAGTCGTACAGCCCGGCCCATTGGAGGCCCGTGTGCGCCTCCACCATGATGAAGCCCGTCTGCACCGGGCGGCCATACAGCGTGATGAGGCTGGAGCAGGAGAAAACGCCCAGATTTCTCACCGCCGCGCCCTCTCCGGCGAAGATCAGGCAGCTGCCGTTGGCCACGGCCGTGCCCGCCACGATCAGCAGCTCGTCCACGCCGTCCTTGTCCACGTCGTAGAAGTAGTAGTCGCACACGCCCTCCGTGCCGATGCGCTCGGCCTCGTCGGCGTCGTAGTCGCCCCAGTCCACCCAGCTGTAGCTCTCGAAATACTCGCGGTACAGGTCGTGGTATTTTCCCCGCTCCCCGTCGTCGGCGGATTCCAGCTCCGCGAGCTTATTTTCAATGTCCGGATCCTCTCCGACCTTTTCAAGGGCCTCCCGCAGGGTCTCCATGGCCCCGTCGTAGTCCCCCTGACGGATGTAGACGTCCGCGATGCCCAGCCACGCCTCGGTGCAGCTCTCGTCCAGCGTCAGCACGGTCTCGTAGTCCGCCCGCGCCGCCGCAAGATTCTCCTCTGTCTCGCCGGAGCCGATGTACGCGTCCGCGCGGCCCAGATAGGCTTCCGCCCGCTTCGGGTCGATCTCGATGGCCGCCGTAAAGGCGATGATGGCCTGCTCGTAATCGCCCTCGGACAGGTACCGCACGCCGAGGTCATACTGCTCCTGCCACGTGGGGGCGCTGGGGGTGGGTCTCGCGCCGCTCTGCGTGCCCCGCTTGCCGCAGGCGCAGAGGGTCAGGGCCAGAGTCAGTGCAAGAAATACACTCACTATTCTTTTCATTACAGTTTTCCTCCTCTTATGACGCCGCTTTTGCAAAGCTGAGTGTACGCACCAGTTTTCCTACGGGATCATAGAGATACAGGGTATTGTTGTGCCCATTATTCTCTGCCAGCAGCACTCCATCCATGGAGTAAGTTCTTGTCGTATCATTCTGATAATCCGTAATCGTAAAGGTTTTTGTCTGATAGCTGTAGCTGCGTTTTAGGATACCGTCCTCATACACCTCCAGAGGAAGGCCATCGTCGGTTCGTGTACAGGTGTACCCGTGCTCATCCTCGACCCGGTTGCCCACGACGTCATCCTCCCAGAACCCGCCGGAACTGCCATCCGGATAAATAGTCGTCGTTCTGGTGCCCATTGCTGTCTGTATCTCCGTCTGGGTATACTCCAATTCACCATCACCGTTCGTATATTTCATGGTCTTATTCCCGTTTGCGTCATAGGAATTGGTTTGATGAGAGCCGTTAAGATAGGCTTCCAAAGTTCGTCCCTGATCATCATAAATCCAATAATATGGGTTTTTCTCATCTGGAAAATGCCTACTCCAATCCCATCTTCGGAAGGTATTATTGGCATCATCATACTCAAAGGTTGTTTCCGACGTTAAGACCCCATCTTGATAATAACGATCATTGGTCAATTCTCTTGCTTCGTTATATATCTCTTCGAGCATATCGCCGTCCGCCGCAGAATAGGTCATTCGCACAAGCTGCTCATTTGCAAACTCATACAATGACACGCCTTCAGCGCTCTCTAATCTGTATTGAATCAGCTCGCCTCCGGAAAACGTACAATTCTCGTTTTCCTCCAAAACCGGCTGACCATTTGAGTCATACTCCAGCCGCAGCCCCACGCTCCAGTGACCCCATTCACGGACGGGATAGCGAACCATCCAGCCCTCTACGGTATTTTCTTCAGAGTATTCGATCTGCTTTACCAGTTCGCCGCTTACATCGTCATACTCCGACTCCCATGCTCCCATCAGGCTGCCATCTGCGCGATAAAAAGCCCTGCGGATCTCCCGCCCCTGTTCATCATAGGAATACACGCCGTAGGAACTCAAAACGCCGCTGTTCCCCAGAGCCAACAGCTGCTCCAGTCTCTCCTGAATCGCCGGATCACCGGTCTGCTCCTGCCCGCGCTCCAATACCTCGATGGCGTTCGCAATATCGCCCTGCTCCGTATAGGCGTCCGACAATCCCAGATAGCCCTCCGTCCGCTTCGGGTCGATCTCGATGGCCGCCGTAAAGGCGATGATGGCCTGCTCATAATCACCCTCGGACAGATAGCGCACGCCGAGGTCGTACTGCTCCTGCCCGGCCCCCGGGGACTCCGTTCCATCTCCCGCGGCTTGTTTGCCGCAGGCGCACAGGCTCAGGGCCAGCGCCAGTGCCAGAACGGCGGCGATCATCCTTTTCATCGTTCTTCCTCCCTGCAAAAATTCTTTTTCTCTCTCCATCTATCAAAAAACCGCGGCTCGCCACGGGCGGGCCGCGGAGCATGTTCAAATTCAGCTGCCGGGGATCAAAATTCTGTTTTGTTTTGCGGTGAAAGGCGGGGGCAGTGCGGACGCACTGCCCCCGTTGGGGTACTGCTTACTGGAAGTTCTGCATGGTGGCCTTGAGGGACTGGTCGGTGTTCTGGAGCTCGCGGGCGGCGGTGTCCATCAGCTTGGCATAGCCCTCGAGCATTTCGGAGAAGTTGGTGAAGGTGCTCTGCATGCTCTCGAACTTGGCCACGAAGGCGTCCTGAGCCTCGCCCTTCCAGGTCTCGTTCAGAGCCAGGACCAGGGAGCGCAGCTTGCTGATGGTCTCGTCGTGCTGGGACTTGAGGGAGCGGACCTCGCCCGCCTTGGAGTTAAGGACCTCGGGAGTTACCTGAATGATAGCCATAGTGTTTTCCTCCTGTTAAAAATTTTTTAGTTTACTTATATGCAGCGGAATCCTCCGCTATTGCAAACGGTTCATGCGCGGGATCAGAACGTGTAATTCTGGCAGGTCATGCTCTCCAGCTGACTGAGCTTGTCGGCAATGCGGCGTCCGTCGGCGCTGTCCTTGCCGTAGTACTCCAGCATGCCCTTATACTGCTCGATTGTAAGGGACTTGGCCACGTTGAAGGAATTCTGATAGTTGGTCATATCCGCCTCGGTAAAGCTGCCGGACTGGATCTTCTCCACCGCCTTCTGGAAGCTCTGGATGGCGTCCGAGCGCATCTCCGAGACGACGATCACCTTGTCCAGACCCTGCATGGTCCCGGTCTGGCCCAGCGTCTTGTCCAGGATCTTCGTCACCATGCCGAACTGGCTGCCCAGAACCGCATCCACGCCCTTGACGACGCCGCTTTCCACATTGGATTTCAGCACGTCCACCACGTCCGTCTGGAACTGGTTCTGATATTCCCGGATCAGGTTATCCACATGCTTGTTGAGCATGCTGCTGCCCGGCGCGAGGCCCTTCAGAGATTCCAGCATTTCGATGTTCTGACTGTAATCCTTCAGGATCCGGTCGGCGTACTCCGCATAGCCGGTGCCCTGCTCGAACATCTCGATCATGTCCGCCATGTCGTCATAGCCGGCCATTTCTGCCAACTTTTGGGCGTTTTTCAGAACGGTCTCGCCGTCGCTGGGAATAACGTCCAGATATTCTGTGCCGGTGAGGTCGTCGATGATACTCCTGAGAATGGCCTTGCACTTGTCCGGGTCATTCATCATTTCCGCCGCGGCGCCCTCGGCGGAGCCGCCCTTCAGCAGCGCCTTGAGAACGTCTCCCGCATTGGTCATGCCGTATCCCATGACCTCGTACCACTTGACGTCGTCCATGAAGCCCAGTACATCGTTATACCGGCTGAACAGAAGCCGGGGATCGTTCGCCAGCAGGTATTCGTACAGCTCCTGCCCGCCCGTGGGCAGGCCCGGCGTTCCGGACGTCTGGCTGCTGCTCATCGCGTTCTGGATGGCTCGCAGCGCCTCCTGCAGGACCTCATATCCGCCCTGCGTGATCCCCGGCGGCAGCGTGATCGCCCCGGTGAGCAGGCTGCCCGCGCCGAACAGGCCGCCCAGCAGTCTGGCCTTTTCGTTCTGGTCCCACATGCCCAGCGAGAACGCGTCCCGCGCCCACGAGGGGAGCTTGGACCAGTCGATGTCCGACGTGTCGGCCCCCTCTCTCACGATCACGCCGGCCGCGCCGGCGACCTTCTCCAGCAGATAGGAGACGCCGCTGGCCTCCCGGGCCACGTTCTGGTCCGTCTGCACGAAGTTGTCCACCGCCTGGCCCATGGCCGTGGCGATGCCGCTGAGCTTATCCGCGCCGGTCATGCCCGTCCGGCGCATGCCGGTCAGCCTGGACGACACGTCCGCCCGGGCGGAAAAGGTCATGTCGAGGGCGCCGTCCACGCTGCCGATCTGGGCGTAGATCTCGCTCATCGCCCGAGCCTGTGCGGCCACGATGGCCTGCGCCGACTGCACCTCCGAAGGGTCTATCCTGATTTTTGCCAAAGGTATTCACCCCCTTGTTGTGTCTCCCGGATCACGGTGTTTTTCCTCCCGATCCGCCCTTTTTGAGGAAGTCCGCCATGGCGGCGGCCGCGCCGCCCACAAAGTCGGACACCTTCTTGCCTATGTCGTCGACGGAGGTCCCGCCGGTCTTGTCCGCAGCGGACGGCTGCTTTTTCTCCGTCTTGCCCCCGGACGCCACCGAGCTTGCGATGGCGGCGGCCCGGGCGGCTGCCGCGGCCCGGCGCTCGGCCTCCTGGAACTCGGCGGCCACCTTGCGGATGTACGCCGCCATCTGCTCCACCTGACTGCGCAGGGCCCGGACCTCGCTGATCCGGCTTTGCAGCGCGGCCCTGCACGCCTCGCCCGACGGGCCTTCCCACGCGGGCGTCAGCATGGTAATGGCGCTGCGCAGGCGGTTTTCCACATCGCCGCAGGACGCCGCAATGGCCGACAGGCGGCTGGCCTGCTGCAGCACATTGTCGTAGTCGATGCGGATGGTGCTGTTTCCTTTCATGCTGTCACTCCTTCCTTACGGCGCACTGGAGAACGCTTCCGTCCCAGATGCCGTATGCCGCAAGGCATTTTTCCGGCGCCACCGGCTGCCCGCCGAAGCTCAGCTCCAGCGACGCGCCGCCGAAGCGCCGGGGTTCCATCACGGCGAGGGTCTCCGCGATCTTGGGCGTCAGCTCGGCAAAGGGGAGAAACGCGGGCAGTTCCATGTCCAGCGCGGTCTCTCCCGCCGCCAGCGTGACGATCACATTTTCACACGGGCGCATACCGTCCCTCCCCTCAATCGCTCCGCCATTTGCGGACCAGCGCGGCCGCTGCGGCGGGCGTGGTCCACGAGACATACCAGCCCGCGTCCTCACCGGCCTCGGTGGGCAGGAGCTGCACCGTCCCCGTCCCGTCGGACAGAAGGCTCACGCACTTGAGGGTACGGGCCGCCAGATCGCCGCACATGACGGAGAGATACGCCGCCTGCCCCGCGAAGCCCCGGAGGATCAGCCCGGCGCACCGGTCGGAAAAGCCCAGTTCCTTCAGCTTTTCCAGCCCCTTGTCCGCCGGGAGCCCCTGTAC
>CAKUKL010000088.1 GCA_934662925.1 uncultured Oscillospiraceae bacterium
CACCGGCATCGTGGACAACATCTGCAACGGCAAGGTCCCCGTGTTCGCCGGTGAGGAGGGCATCTGCGCCGGCTGCGGCGTGGCCACCCTGTCCATCAGCTACTACGATCTGGGCGTCGCCACCGGCAAGATGGCCGTCAAGATCCTGACCGGCGAGGCCAACGTGGCCGAGATGCCCATCGAGTACGCCCCTCAGGTCACCAAGAAGTACAATCCTGTCACCTGCGAGGCTCTGGGCCTGACCGCCCCCGACGGTTACGAAGCCATCGAGTCCAACTGAACCAAAATTTGTTGAAAAAAGAGCGGAAAGGGGACTTCCCTTTTCCGCTCTTTGGCGCTATAATGGATAAGTGCATTATATCATTGAAGTGCTTCTGAATATCCGCGGCTCGTCCGCGGCCATGGGAGGAAACCATCTATGCTTGGCTTCATCAACGCGCTGCCGGGGGCGGTGTCTCAGGGTCTGATCTGGGGCATCATGGCCATCGGCGTCTACATCACCTACAAGATCCTCGACATTGCCGACCTGACGGTGGACGGCTTCTGCACCGGCGGCGCCGTGTTCGCCATGATGTTCGGCGGCGGCGTGAACATCTGGATCGCCCTGCTGGCCGCCTTTCTGGCCGGTATGCTGGCCGGACTGGTCACCGGCCTGCTCCACACCGCCTGCGGCATCCCCGCCATTCTGGCCGGTATCCTGACCCAGCTGAGCCTGTGGTCCATCAACATGGCCATCATGGGCATGAAGGCCAGCGTGGCCATCAGCGTCACCAACCCCGAGGTCCTCAACAAGCTCCTCGTCTCCCTGCGCTTCGTGCAGGAGGTGGCCAAGGGCTCCATGCCCTTCTTCCGGCACCCCATCTTCGTGGTGGGCCTGTTCACGCTGGTCATCATCCTCATCCTGTACTGGTTCTTCGGCACGGAGCTGGGCTGCTCCCTCCGGGCCACCGGCGCAAATCAGGCCATGGCCCGTGCCCAGGGCATCAACACCAGCTTCAACAAGGTGCTGGCCCTGATGATCTCCAACGGCCTTGTGTCCCTGTCCGGCGCGCTGCTGGCCCAGTACAACGGCGCCAACGAGATCAACGTGGGCCGCGGCGCCATCGTCATCGGCCTTGCCGCCGTCATCATCGGTGAAGTTCTTCTGGGCAAGGTGTTCCAGAACTTCGGCCTCAAGCTCCTGTCCGTGTCCATCGGCGCCATCATCTACTACATCGTCATGCAGGCGGTGCTGGCGCTGGGCCTGAACCCCAACTACCTCAAGCTCCTGTCCGCCGCGGTGGTGGCCGTGTTCCTCGCCACCCCCTACTGGAAGAGCAAGTATTTCCACGCCGCCGTCAAGGTCAGCGGGCGGGGCGTGTCCGCCCATGCGGACGTAACGATCGGAGGCGACCGCAATGCTTGACGTCAAGAACATCTACAAGACCTTCAACGCAGGCACCGTCAATGAAAAGACCGCCCTCAACGGCCTGTCCCTCCACCTGAACGAGGGCGACTTCGTCACCGTCATCGGCGGCAACGGCGCGGGCAAGTCCACCCTGCTCAACGCCGTAGCCGGCGTCTGGCCGGTGGACGAGGGCGCCATCACCATCGGCGGCGTGGACGTGACCCACATGGCCGAGCACAAGCGGGCCAAATACATCGGCCGCGTGTTTCAGGATCCCATGATGGGCACCGCCGCCACCATGCAGATCGAGGAAAATCTGGCGCTGGCCATGCGCCGGGGCAAGCCCCGCACCCTCCGCATCGGCATCACCAAGGAGGAGCGGGAGCAGTACAGGGAGATGCTGAAAATTCTGGATCTGGGCCTTGAGGACCGCCTGACCTCCAAGGTGGGCCTGCTGTCCGGCGGACAGCGTCAGGCGCTGACCCTGCTGATGGCCACCCTCCAGAAGCCGAAGCTCCTCCTGCTGGACGAGCACACCGCCGCGCTGGACCCCAAGACCGCCGCCAAGGTGCTGGGCGCCACCGAGCGCATCGTAAACAAGGATCACCTCACCACCCTGATGATCACCCACAACATGAAGGACGCCATCGTCCACGGCAACCGCCTCATCATGATGTACGAGGGCCGGGTGGCGCTGGACATCTCCGGCGAGGACAAGAAAAAGCTCACCGTGGAGGACCTGCTGGCCAAGTTCGGTCAGGCCACCGGCTCCGACGAGGCCGACGATAAGCTTCTGCTGAGCTGACGGTGGTCTGACCCCCGCGACAGCGGGCGGCGCGGGTGCGCCGTACAGGCATTTTTGCCGCAGGCAAAAATCCTGGCGCAGGGCGAATTCACTTCGCCCGAGCATTCAAAAAAATCAGGGTTCCCGTCCGGTGAAACCGGGTGGGACTCAGGCCACCGGGTCTGACGAAGCGGACGATAAGCTGCTCCTGAGCAGACAGACTGCTGTGACAAAAAATGTGCCCGGCGCATATGATGTGATATGCGCCGGGCGCTTTTCACTTTTCCCGGGCCGTAAATTGACTTTATGCCCAAAACCGGGTAAACTGAGAAAAAACCACGCAAATTTGAAACTGAGGTGTTTTTTATGGCACAGTTCAGCGAGTTTACCTTCCCCTCCAGCGACGGCGTCCACCAGTGCCACGCCTGCCTGTGGCTACCCGATGACGGCCAGCCGAAAGCCGTGGTGCAGCTGGTCCACGGCATCTGCGAATATGCCCAGCGGTACGACCACTTTGCCCGCCACCTGGCGGATCACGGCTTCGCCGTCTGCGGTCACGACCATCTGGGCCACGGCAAAACTGCCGCCGGGCCGGAGGAGTACGGCTATTTCACCGAGTGGTCCCACCTCTCCCGGGACGTGTACGCCCTGCGGCAGCGGATGGGGGAGCGGTTCCCCGGCCCGCCCTACTTCCTGCTGGGGCACTCCATGGGCTCCTTCGTGGCCCGCACCTACCTCATCGACTACCCCGGCACCCTCAGCGGCTGCATCCTCTCCGGCACCGGGCAGGAGGCCCCCGCCACCGTGGCGCTGGGCAAATGGCTCACTGGCATGGGCGACCCTCACAAGGTCAACCGCCTGTTCTATAACCTGTCCATCGGGGCGTACAACAAGCAGTTCAAGCCCAACCGCACCTCCGCCGACTGGATCTGCCGGGACGCCGCCGTGGTGGACAAATACCTCGCCGACCCGCTGTGCAATTTCCAGACCACCGCGGGCATGAACCACGCCATGATGACCGGCCTGCAATATATCTCCGCCCCTGAAAATTTGGAAAAGATGGACCCGGACACCCCGGTGTACCTCTTCTCCGGCGATCAGGACCCGGTGGGCGCCAACGGCAAGGGCGTGCGCAAGGTCCACGGCTATTTCAAGGACAGCGGCACAAAGGACCTGACCTTGAAATTCTACCCCGGCGGACGGCATGAAATGCTCAACGAGACGAACAAGGATGAGGTGTACGCCGACGTGCTGGCGTGGCTGAACGCCCGCATCTGACCATTTTTCCCATAAGGACGTGACATATTGTATATTTTCGATCTGGACGGCACTCTGCTGGACTCCAACAGGCTCTGGGGCGAGGTGGACGCAGAATTTCTCGCCCGCCGGGGCCTTGCGGTGACCCGGGAGTACGAGGATGCCATCTCCCGCTGCATCTTCCCCACGGCGGCGGTCTACACCAAAGAGTATTACCACCTGCCCGACAGTCCGGCGGACATCATGGCCGAGTGGGACGCGCTGGCCGCCCACCACTACCGGGATCTGGCCCCGCTGAAGGCCGGGGCGGCGGAGCTGATGGCCAAATACCGGGCGGAGAACGTCCCCATGGCCATGTTCACCGCCTGCCGCCCGGAGCTGTGCCGCATGGCGCTGGAGCGCTTCGGTCTCACCGGGTATTTTCAGCACATCATCTACGCCGAGGAGATCGGCCTTGAAAAGCACGACCCCGCCTGCTTCATCCGGCTGAGCGAGCTGCTGGGCGTCTCCCCCGCCGAATGCACCCTCTTCGACGACAGCCCCGCCAACTGCGCCACCGCCCGCGCCGCCGGGATGCGGGTGGTGGGCGTGTACGACGAATTTTACGCCGGCCGTCAGGACGAGATGCGCGGACTGTGCGACCGGTACGTCGGCTCGCTGGAAGAGCTGCTGTAAAAATCCCGGCCGGAATTTTGCGGTTTTCCGCCCCGTTTTGCCGTGATTTTTTCGCGCATTTTCGCGTATTTTTCGCGTATTTTTCGCGATTTTTTGCCCGTTTGTTGCACGGTTTTTCCCTGATTTTTCCGTTTTCTTTACATCAGAAAAGAGGTTTTTTATGAGTATCATCAAGGACAGCGCTCTGGCACCCTCCGGCCAGCGCAAGATCAACTGGGTCCGCGCCCACATGCCCGCCCTGAGCCAGATCGAAGCCCGCTTCCAGAACGAAAAGCCCTTTGCCGGACTGCGGGTGGCGGTGTCCGTCCATCTGGAGGCCAAGACCGCCAATCTGGGCCTTGTGCTGCGGGAGGGCGGCGCGGAGGTGTACCTCACCGGCTGCAATCCCCTGTCCACGCAGGACGACGTGGCCGCCGCCGTGGCGGAGCGGGGCATCGAGACCTTCGGTATCCACGGCGTCACGCCGGAGCAGTACGAGGACCTGCTGTGCGAGACCCTCAAGTGCCATCCCCACATCGTCATCGACGACGGCGGCGATCTGGTCCACCTGCTCACCGGCCGGTGTAAGGAGTACGCCGACTGCGTCATCGGCGGCTGCGAGGAGACCACCACCGGCATTCTCCGGCTCCGGGCCCGGGAGCAGGCGGGCACCCTCCCCTTCCCCATGATGGCGGTGAACGATGCCAAGGCCAAGCACTACTACGACAACAAGTACGGCACCGGCCAGTCCGTGTGGGACGGCATCATGCACACCACCAACCTCATCGTCGCGGGCAAGACCGTGGTGGTGGCGGGCTACGGCTGGTGCGGCTCCGGCATCGCCCTCCGGGCCAAGGGCATGGGGGCAGAGGTCATCGTCACCGAGATCGACCCCTTCAAGGCGCTGGACGCCACCATGAACGGCTTCCGGGTGATGAAAATGGAGGACGCAGCGGCGCTGGGCGATATTTTCGTCACCTCCACCGGCTGCCGGGACGTCATCACCGCCGGCCACTTCGCCAAAATGAAGGACGGCGCCATCCTCTGCAACGCCGGACACTTCAACGTGGAGGTGGACGTGGACTGGCTGGACCGCCACAACGAGGAGAAGTTCCAGCAGCGGGAGAACATCATGGGCTACCGCATGGCGGACGGCCGGGTGCTCAACGTGCTGGCGGACGGCCGTCTGGTGAATCTGGCCGCCGGAAACGGCCACCCCGCCGAGATCATGGACATGTCCTTCGCCGTGCAGGCGCTGGCCGCCGAGTGGCTGGTGAAGCACCGGGACACGCTGGAGACGAAGCTCTACGACATTCCCGCCGAGATCGACGACGCTATCGGCTGGGCCAAGCTGGCGGCGCTGGGCCTGACCATCGACAGGCTCACGCCGGAGCAGGAGGAATATCTCCACTCCGCACTGTAAGGCAGCGAAAAAACAAAGCAAAGTCTAAGAAGGATAACCAATGATAGGACTTGGAACGATCATCAACAGCGCCGGCATCGTCGCCGGCGGCGCGATCGGGCATTTCGCGGGAAAATTATTCGGCCCGGAGCAGCAGGACTCCCTCAACAAGGCCTGCGGTGTCAGCGTGCTGTTCATCGCCATCGCCGGGGCGATGGAGGGGATGCTGACCATCCGCGACGGGGCGGTCAGCAGCGGCAGATCCATGCTGGTGGTCCTGTGCCTTGCGCTGGGGACCATCATCGGCGAGCTGATCGGCATCGAGCGCGGCTTCGAGCGGTTCGGCGAATGGCTGAAAAAGCGCACCGGGAACAGCGGCGACGCGAATTTTGTAAACGCCTTCGTCACGGCGTCCCTCACCGTCTCCATCGGGGCCATGGCCATCGTCGGCGCGATACAGGACGGCCTGCTGGGGGACTATTCCACGCTGGCCGTGAAATCCGTTCTCGACCTCATTATCGTCGCGGTCATGACGTCCTCCATGGGAAAAGGCGCGGTATTCTCCACCATCCCGGTGTTCGTGTTCGAGGGCTGCATCACCCTGCTGGCCCGGCTGGTCTCCCCCATCATGACCGCCGCGGCCATCGCCTATCTGTCCCTCATCGGCTCCGTGCTGATCTTCTGCATCGGCGTGAATCTGGTGTGGGGCAAAAAGCTGCGGGTGGCGAATATGCTCCCGGCTGTGATTCTGGCCATTCTGGCGGCTTACCTGCCGTGGGGCTTTTGAGCAAAAAACAAAGGGCGCAGCCCTTTGAACCTCTTTTCTTCTTTCGAAAGAAGAGAAACGTTTTTTCTCGACCCCATTCTCAGGGAGGGTTTCGCCCTTCAGGCACCTTTTTCGTGTTCGCCGAAAAATCGGCGATGATTTTGTTGCGTCCTGCGGACGCTCCGCTG
>CAKUKL010000089.1 GCA_934662925.1 uncultured Oscillospiraceae bacterium
TGGCCGTGGAGGACAGGCGGGACTACATTCAGGGCCGCAGTCTCACGGACCCCGGCACCTGCACCATGCGTCGGGACACGGTATCCGTCCCCGAGATCCGCATGGAGCTGCTGGACGAGCGGCAGAAGAGTGGACAGGGCTCAGACAACACCAGTCGTCATATCGCGGACATCCTGAACAACCTGCCCGGGTGGGAACGGACCGGAAAACTGAAACGGCGGGGCCCTTATGGGCCGCAGAAAGTGTATTCCAGAGTCGGCGCGGTGTAACTCTGGACAGAGTGGGCCCCCGGAGATCAGAGCTTCCGGGGGCCCGCAAAGAGAGCAGCGGCGATAACAATGTGTAATCGATGCGATGCCGAGCGATACAACTGGGTAATCAGGCGGGCATTTCAGAGGGGGCAGAGTTACAAAAAAGGCCCCAGAGTTACGGGCAGAGTTACACCAGAGTTACACCCTCCAGCCATTGGTATTTCTCACTTTTTTACTTAGTGTAACTCTGGTAACTCTGAAAAGGGGAAAAACATGGCGAGGCTGATTTGAAAACACGAAAAGCAAAATTAAAAATAGCCCGGGGAATTTAATAGAAAACAGAGCTACCTGAGTTACACGGGCTGATGAGAATAGAAGGGAGATGCAGGTATGAAAACGTGTGGTGCGTGGATCAGGTTCAACTTTGAGTGTCACCAGTGGGAGGAGAGGCTTGTCCACCAGTCAGAGACAGACGCGGAAGAACTCCGGGCGTGGGCAGTACAGTGGCTGCTGGACCCGGAGATGCGCCCGCTGGAGAAGGGCGGATATTTCCATTCCTGGCTGACCCGTGTGTCCTCGCTGCTGGGCAGGTCTGAGACGCTTCGGCTTGCCTCGTCGGTGATGAAGGAGGAGCGGGACCGTGAGAGAGCGGGAGGTTGAAGCTCATCTCCGTCAGCTGGTCGAGCGCGTCGGCGGACAGTGCATGAAGTTCGTCCCGGACCAGGCACCGGGGATGCCGGACCGGCTGGTGCTGATGCCGGGGGGTGTGACAGTGTGGGCGGAGCTGAAGCGGCCAAAGGGAGGCAGGCTGTCCCCGCTCCAGCTGTGGAGACATGAGCAGCTGCGGAAGCTGGGCCAGCGGGTGGAGATCGTGTGGACGAAGGAGCAGGCGGAAGCCCTCGTCCGGGATCTCACAGGGACCCCCGCATGAGGGAAAAGAGAAACCCCGGAGCGTGATGCTCCGGGGTTTTCGCGTTACAGGGGCAGGACGGCGGCCAGATGGTCGGCGCAGAGGGCGAGGGCCATAATGCCGAAGAACAGCAGGCCGGACAGGATGTTGGACAGGCGGTGCATGGCTCAGTCCTCCAGCGCCGCGAAGTAAGCGCGGACAGCGGCGGCAGCGGGCTTGCTTGCCCGGAACGGCAGGACCAAGGCATAGGGCTCATCGCCGCAGTAGGCGACGACGGGGGCGCGGTCCCCGGTGGTCCGGAAGGTATCGGACGCAAGGGCGGCGGTGAGCTGAACGTTGTAGAAGCAGGCGAAGTCACGGGCGGCGCTGTACCAGCCCGCGAGGACGTCCTTTTTCGGCTGCCAGCTCAGCGGGGAGCGCTTCAGCGGGTCCTCATACCCCGCGGCCTTGTGGGCGTCGGTCAGGAGCCGGGGGAGGTCGATCCCGTGATACTCGATCTTCCCGTTGGCGTCGATGGCCCAGTTGCCCGGCTCGCAGCAGGTGACGGGCTGGACGGCGGCGGCATACTCAGCTTCCGACATCTGCCACAGGAAAGCGCCGTTGCTGACGTAGACCTTCGCCCGCCAGTCGTCGGAGTCGGTCACCTGGCAGAAGATCTTGCTGGAGCCCTTCAGGGCCTTGGGGGCCTGGTTGGTGTAGCGGCCATAGAATTTTTTCATGATATTCTCCTTCTGCCCTCGTGACCTCCGGGGCGGGCTGGCGGTGGTTGCTCGGTCAGACGCGCTCCAGCCCGCAGAGGCTGAGCGTGCGGCAGATCACGTCGATTTCTTTCCAGCCCCAGCCGCTCCGGCGCAGGGTGTCCGCCAGGCAGGTGAGGTCGATGTCCTGGAGGTCGCATTCCCGGATTGCCACGACTTCGCCGTTCCCGGCGACGTACTTTTCCGCGGCGGCCTTGTTCTCGCCCGGGACAGTGACCTTGATGGCGTCGCGGCCATCGTCCAGATAGACGTCATAGACAGTCAGTTTTTTCATGTTCAGTTCCTCCTGTTCGTGTTCTGGTCAGCTCCGCAGCAGGGCGGAGACGGCGCGCTGGATGCGGATGGCGGCCTGGTGCAGGGCCCGGGCCTGCACGTCCAGCCACTCCTCGCGGCAGTTGGGGCGGCGCTCGCCGCCGCGGGTCTTTTTCAGCTCGGACGGACAGCAGACGCGCTCGGCGATGTCGCCGTTGTAGATCAGGGAGCGGCCGCCCCAGCTGTACTGGCTCCAGCTGTCGGCGCCGTTGAGCAGGGCGCGCTTCAGCAGGCTGGGGGACTCCAGATCCTCGGCGTCAACGTCGCCGCCGCGCTCACGGTACGCCAGATCGTCCAGCAGGTCGGAGGCATAGGCCTTGACGCCGCGGGACCAGGCGGAGCGGGCGGGCTGGGCGTCGAGGGCGGAGCGGATGGCGGAGACGGTGAGGGCGTTCTTGTTTTCGTTCATGTTCAGTTCCTCCTGTTCAAGTTTCAGGCCATAGGCCTGTTGCATTTTCGTTTGGCTTGTGGTAGAATTCTGGTACCGGACGGCGGCGAACTCGCCGCCCGTGCTGGGGAAAAGAGCGTCGGGCCAGAGCCTTGTGGATTGGGTGGCCCGGCGCTTTACCTGTTCAGCAGGTCCCGGAGCCGCCGCCTGAACTCTTCGATGCTCTCGCACTCTTCAGCGAGCAGCAGGAGCCGGAGCCGTTCCGCGTCCTGGGTCTGCTGGACAAGCAGTTCGCTTGCAGTCGGCGTGGTCATGTTCACCTCCCCTTCCTCGGTCGCCATGTCCGGCGGTTCGCTGGGCGTTGGCCGTCTGGCCTTCGCTTGGCCCGAATCTTAGCGGCTAATTTTTTCGCCGTCAATACCCACAAAACCGTTCCCTGGTCCCCCTTTAGGGGGGACCGGGGAATTATTTTTGTCCAAATTTCGGGGGCTGTTTTTTGTGCAGAATGACGAGACTGGGGGGCTATAGGGGGTTATCCTGGTAACCTGGAGCACGGAGGCAAAAGACGGCAGTCAATGTCAGTCCGGGCCGTGCTAAACTGGTATCATGAGATACCAGGGGAGGAGGCGAGGAAGTGTCCGAAAAGCTGGACAATAGCAGGTGTCAAGACACCCCGCCGGGACTGAAGCTCGACTTCACGCCCGAAGAGCGAGCGGCCAACGGACGCAAGGGCGGCGTGGCAAGCGGCGTGGCGAAGCGCAAACAGCGCACGTTCCGCGAGAGCATCAAGGCCATCATGGCCTTGCAGACTCCGGACGAGCAGAAACGGCAAGTGCTTGAGGCACTTGGGGTGGATCCCACGGTGCTCAACGCCATCAACCTGGCGGTCAGCGGCAAAGCCGCTGCGGGAGACGTTGAGGCCGCGCGGTATCTGCGCGACACCGTAGGCGAGAAGCCCCGTGAGGGGCTGGAGATCGGCAATCTGGACGACAAGCCGCTGGCCAGTTTGGATATGTCCAAACTGACGGATGAGCAGCTGCGGGTCATCGCGGCCCGGCGAAGCGCGGAGCCCGATGAGGGCAGTCCGAAGGAATAAGCCGGGGACCCAGTGAAGCCCGCTTCACTGGGAGAGGAGGGGCAACGGAGCGGCGGATACCTGACTCCGTCAGGTGGAGCTGAGCGCAGTTTGCCCCGACGAGTTGCACAACTGTTGCACCACGGGCCGGGCTGAAAGCCCGGATCCCTACGGCGGCAAGGGATTCAGGGAACACTACCACATTCCTCAAAGGAATGTGCGCCGCTTTGCAGCGCGTGCATAGCGAAAAGCCCCCGGCCCTGCCTCTGGCAGGGCACTGTGTATGAGGGGGTGCGCGAACCCCCTCCCCCTCTGCTCAGCAGAGGGGGAGGACCCCGGTGGGGGGTGTGGGCCCCCGAAGGGGGCGGGGTCGAATCCAGAAACGGGCCCCGCGAAAATCTCGACGGGGGAAAATCCGTTTTACCATATATAGGTAACTACCGGTCAACCAACAGACCGCCCCTGAGTGGGGTCCCCGTGAAGCGGGCTTCACGGGGAGAGGAGAAACGCCGGAGTGGGCGAGTTTTCCGCGAAGAGGGAAACGAGCGATATGAAGGCCGTTTCGACGAGGGTTCCGGGCCACGCGGACACCGGGCAATGGACGACATTCAGCACCGGACCCGCGACGCCCGTATCCCATATAGATCGCCGGTCCGACGAGGGGAGCGACCCGGCGTGACACGTCCGCCCGACGGTCAACCTCCGCCGCCGGGCGGATTCATATGTCGGGGTGACTGGAGATGGCGCCAGCACGGCCTCATAAGCCGGAAAACGTGGGTTCGAGTCCCACCCCCGAAACCAATACCCAAAGCTGGCAGAGTACGGGGGCAAGCTGCGGCGAGCCAGAATTTCGGCGAGCGTACTGTCCCGTCAGCAGGGCCCGGCATCGGGAAGAGCCGTCCGACCTTCCGGGGCCCGCGTCGGACGAAAAACAGAACGCCGCGCAGCCTGTCTGAGAGCGGCAGACCCCGGGTGGCTGGTGGGAAAAGCCAATAACCCACATCATGGTCCCGCTACGGGGACCATGAGAAAATACGAGAGCCGACACACTGGGTGCCGGCTCTTTTACATATAAGGAGGTCAGGGACTACGGAAAAAAACGGGGCCCCCGTGAAGCCTGCTTCACGGGGAGAGGAGGAACGCCGGAATGGGCGAGCTTCCCGCGAAGAGGGAAGCGAGCGATATGAAGGCCGTTCCGACGATATTCAGACGATCAGCGCGGAGCTTGCCATGCGCGAGCTTGCGCGGCGCAGCTACGGCGAGTACCTGGCCTACGTGAACGGACGGACGTGGAAGCGGACGCGGTTCGCGGACTATCTGGCCCGGGAGGTGCAGGACTTCATTGAGGCCGACACCGGGAACGCCTACGACATTCTGGTGATCGAGGCGCCCCCGCAGCACGGCAAGTCTATGCAGATCACGGAAGCTCTCCCCAGTTGGTGCCTCGGGCGGCACCCGGACTGGAGGGTGATCCTGGCCAGCTACAACGACGACACGGCAGAGCGGTTCGCCCGGAGAAACAAGGAGAAGGTGGCCGGGTACGGCGAGGCGCTGTTCGGCATCACTATTGGAGACGTGAACCGCGCAACGGAGTTTGAGCTGGCGGCATCCGGCGGCGCGATCCCCGGGCGGCTTATCTCCCGCGGCATTCTGGCCGGTATCACAGGCAACCCCGCCAACCTGCTGCTCATCGACGACCCGATCAAGAACAGGCAGGAGGCGGACAGCCCCACGAAGCGCCAGCAGATCTGGAACGAATGGCTCAACTCCCTGAAGTCCCGCCTCGCGGCGGGGGCGAAGGTCGTGGTCATTATGACCCCGTGGCACGAGGACGATCTGGCGGCGCGGCTGCTGGCTACGGAGCGGAACATCCGCCTCATCCGGCTGCCGGTGGAGGCGGAGCTGGACGACCCCCTCGGGCGCGAGCCCGGAGAGCCGCTGTGCCCGGAGCTGGGCAAGGGAGCGGCGTGGCTCGCGCAGTTCAAGGACAGCTATCTGCACGACCCGGAGGGCGGACCCCGCGCGTGGTCGGCCCTGTACCAGTGCTCACCCCGTGTGGAGGGCGGACATCTGGTCCGGCGAGAGTGGTGGAAATATTACGACCCGGCGAAGGTCGCGGTGTTCGGCACGGAGATCATCTCGGTGGACGCGGCGTTCAAGGGCAACGACAACAACGACTTTGTGGCAATCGAGGTCTGGGGCAAGCTGGGGAACGACTACTACCTCCGGTACTGCCTGAACCGGCACATGGACTTCCCGGACACGCTGGCCGCCATCCGGACGGTGCGCAGGCTGTACCCCCGGGCCATGGCGGTGCTCATCGAGGACAAGGCCAACGGCAGCGCCATTATCTCGGTGCTCCAGAAGGAGATGTTCTGCATCCCGGTGACGCCGAAGGGCGGCAAGGAGGCCCGGGTGAACGCGGTGGCCCCGGCCATCGAGTCCGGCCACGTGTACCTGCCGGAGGGCGAGGCATGGGTGGCGGACTTCGTGGACCAGTTCACGGCGTTCCCCGCTGGCAAGCATGACGATATGTGCTTCGCGGCGGGCACTCCAGTGGCTACGGCCACCGGGGACAAGCCCATCGAAGCTATCCGCCCTGGCGAGCTCGTGTGGACACCCTACGGTCTGCGGCGGGTGACATGGGCCGGGCAGACAGGTGAGCGGGAAGTGGTGACCCGGCTGGGCCTCACCGGAACGCCGGATCATCCGGTATTTTCGTATGATAAAGCATTTATAGCAT
>CAKUKL010000090.1 GCA_934662925.1 uncultured Oscillospiraceae bacterium
GGCCACGTCGTTGGGGTCGGTGCGGTGCAGGTAGCAGCCGGGCAGCTTCTCCTGATTCAGCTCGGTGAGGATGCCCTCCTCCACG
Organism: uncultured Oscillospiraceae bacterium; assembly: GCA_934662925.1. GTDB lineage: Bacteria > Bacillota > Clostridia > Oscillospirales > Oscillospiraceae > Enterenecus. Next base: position 86 of record CAKUKL010000090.1, read on the forward strand.
GCCTGACGGCGCAGAGCGGCAAGCTGTTCCTCGCCGCCGTCGATCCAGACGATGGAAGCCGGACGGGTCTTGGCGGCCATTTCGTCGATCCACGACAGAACGGCCTTGTTTTGGGTGGGTGCCATTTGAATGCCTCCTATGAAATCACTTTAATGGATTAAATACAGTGTAGGGGATATCTGGGGAAAAAGCAAGCACATTTTCACGCTTCCAGTTTTTTTGCCAGCGCAGCGAACTCCGGAAGGCCCAGCCGTTCGCCCCGGATGCCATCGGGAAGGCCACAGTCCTCAATGATCTGCCGCAGCTCATCCTTGGAAAATTTGCTGCCGTATGCGGCGGACAGGCCGTTGAGCAGTGTTTTGCGGCGCTGGGCAAAGGCGGCCCGCACCACACGGAACAGGGCGGCGGGATCCGCGTCTACAGGCGGATCGGCGCGGGGAACAATCTGGATGACGGTGGACGTCACCTTGGGGGCGGGGAGGAAGCACTCCGGCCCCACGTCGAACAGAAGAGAGCACTCTGCGTGGTACTGGCAGAAAAGGGAAAAGGCCCCGTAGTCCGCTGTTCCCGGGGCGGCGCAGATGCGGCGGGCCACCTCCCGCTGGATCATCACGGTGATGGACGTGAAGCAGCCGCTTTCCAGCAGCTTGGTCAGCACCGGCGTTGTGATATTATACGGCAGATTGGCGCAGGCCTTGACCGTCATGCCGGGGAATTTTTCCGCGCACAGGGCGGGCAGATCCAGCTCCATGGCGTCGCCAGGGATGACCTCGGCGTTGGCATAGTCCGTCAGTGTTTCAGACAGGATGGGCAGGAGGGAGCGGTCCAGCTCGATAGCAGCTACCTTGCCCGCCCGCTGTGCCAGCTGGACGGTGAGGGGGCCGATGCCCGGGCCGATCTCCAGCGCGCCGCAGGTCCCATCCAGCCCGGCGGCGTCGGCAATGTCCCGGGGCACCCAGTCCTCAATGAGGAAGTTCTGCCCCATGCTCTTGGAAAAATGAAAACCGTGCCGGGCCAGCAGGGCCTTGATGTCGTTGATGTCAGTCAGGTTCATGTGTCAGCCTCTTTGTTCGGTCGGATAAAACGGGCAATACAAAATTACTATACCACATAATTTCCTGCCTGAAAAGAAAAACTCCCCCAAATGGGGGAGTTTTGAAATAATATTTCGGAGATCGGCTCAGTAGGCGACGACAATGCCGCCGGAATTGGCGTAAAAGGAGCTGATGCCGCGGGTGTCCGTGATGATGACGTCAGAAAAGTCGCAGGATTTCTTTACCAGCATGGCCAGCATTTCCGCCCGTTCCCGGCAGAGACAGTGAGAGATGCACAGGGTCTTACCCCGATGCTTTTCATCCTCCGACATAATGGCGACCAGCTTGGACAGCGCCTGCTTGATGGACAGCGCCTGTCCGTGGCGGCAGATCTCGCCCTCGGGGGTGGAACCCATGATCAGCTTGACCCGCAGCGCCCCGGTGATAAGAGACTGCACCCGGGTGAGCCGGCCGGCCTTCCGCAGGTTATCCAGATTTTCCAGCACGAAAAGGGTATTCATGTCCTTGATATAGTGATTGACTACCTGAACGACCTCGTGGAAGGGCAGCCCGGCGCCAGCCAGTTGAGCGATCTTGGCGGCAATGAGCGTTTCGCCGGAGGAGGCGGAGCAGGAGTTGAATACACGGATGTTCCGGTCGGGATGCTCCTCCAGAAAAATCTGCGCCGCCTGCCACGCGCTGTTGTGGGAGCCGGAGAGCAGGGCGGACAGGGTGACGACGTACAGGTCGCCCTCGCAGCGCTCGTACATGGACAGGTAGTCAGCGGGCGCGGGGCAGGAGGTGTGGGACGCTTCCTCGCACATATCCATGGCGTCCACAAGATCCTGAGGGTCCAGTTTGACGTCGTCCCGGAAGGTGCTGTCGCCGACGTAAATGGTGAGGGGGATATTGTGAAACAGTCCGGAACCGCGCATTTCCGGCGTCAGGTCGCAGCAGCTGTCAACGATCACTTGAAAAGGCATGATAAAAATCTCCTAATGCAATATTGCAAATCAGATTCTAACAGACATGCATGACAAAGTCAAGCGGATCGGGGCGACAGGTCAAAAGTTTACGGTTTGGTCATGGTTTGCCAATGCGGTCAATTTGATTTTTTCTGGGTGGCGGGAAGGTGCTTTTCATAGGCCACCCGGCGGGGATCGTGGCCTTCCCCGGCCTCAATCAGAATGTTCCCGCGGTATTGGAAGCCGCAGCGGCGCAGAAGGCCCTGCATGGCCTTGTTCTTCTTGTGAGTATCCACCCGGAGCCAGCGGCGGCCAAGGGCCCGGGTGAGCCGCTCCGATTCGGTGATGATGCGGTCGGCGAGGTCAAGCCCCCGGTACCGTTCGCCCACGGCGCAGCGGTGGAGGACGGTGTACGGCTCGTCGCCGCTCCATTTGCCGTCGGTAATGGCGTCATAGCTCGCTTCCGGGTGGGCGGAGAGAACGAAGAAAGCGGCCACGTCCGTTCCGTGCAGGATGATGTGGCATTCACCCCGGTCTAAGTCAATTTGCAGGTGCTCAGAGCTGGGGTAACCGTCCTGCCACTGGTCAATGCCTCGTTTTTTCAGGAGCGCCTGAGCCTGCGCTACAATTTCCATGATCGCGGGCAGGTCGTCGGAGTTCGCGGGGCGGCAGGTGACGGGCTGGGTCAGCGGGGGGCGGTCCTTTTCCCGGCGCAGTTCCTCAAGGATCTGCTCGTCCTGTTTTCCAACTGGTGTAAAGGCGCTGAACATGTCAGGCCGGCGCTCCATGGTGCGGCGCAGCTGTTCCTTCCTGCGCCAGCGTTCCACCTGACTGTGGTTGCCGCCCAGCAGGGCCTTGGGGACGGTGCGGCCGTGCCATTCCTCCGGCCGGGAGTACTGGGGATATTCCAGCAGTCCGTCCCAGTGGCTCTCGTTTTCGAAGCACTCCGGGTCGGCCAGCACGCCGGGGATAAGGCGGCACACCGCGTCGGACACCGCCATGGCGGCGATCTCGCCGCCGGTGAGGACGAAGTCACCCAGCGAGATCTCTTCGTCCACGCACTCGTCGATAAAGCGTTGGTCGATGCCCTCATAGTGGCCGCAGACAAGGATGAGGTGGTCGTACCCGCCTGCCAGCCGCCGGGCGTCAGACTGGGTAAAGGTCCTGCCGCAGGGGGAGAGGTAGATGGTATGGGGCCTTGCGTCGTACTGCCCGCAGATGTGTTCCCAGCAGCGGTACAGCGGATCGGCCTGCATGACCGCGCCCCGGCCGCCGCCGTAGGGGTAGTCATCCACCTGCTTCTGCTTGTTCAGGGTGTAGTCCCGGATCTGGTGCGTCTCGATGCGCAGAATGTCCCGCTCCTGCGCGCGGCCAAGAATGGACTCGCTGAGCACGTCACCCACGGTGTCCGGGAAGAGGGTCATAATATCAATGTGGTACATCCGGTCACATCCCCTCGATGAGACGCACCTTGATGTAGCCGTCCGCGACGTTGGTCTCCAGAATGAACTCGGGCACGGCGGGGATCAGGATCTCCCGGTCGCCCTCCACCACGTATACCTGCTGGAGAGAGGGGGAGAGAATGTCCCGGAGCACGCCCAGCTTGTTTCCGGCTTCGTCCACTACGTCAAGACCGATGATGTCGGCCAGAAAAAACGAGCCCTCGGGCAGCTTCGCGTCCTCCCGGCGGATGGACACCACCTTGTTTTTCAGCAGCATGGCGGCGTTGACGTCGTCGTACCCCTCCAGCTTGGCGATGACGTTGCCCTTGTGGACCCGGGCGGACCGGACGTTCACCGGCTTGCCGTCGAGATACAGGGTGGAGAAGCCGCAGAGAAACTCCGGGCTGTCCGCCCAGGGGACGATCTTGACCTCGCCGCGGATGCCGTGGGTATTGACGATCTTTCCGCATTCCAGAAACTCTGTTTTCATCTTATTTCCTCCAAAAGTGAAAAAGGCAGGGGCATGGCCCCCGCCTTTCCGGACTCAATCGACAATGTCGACGGTAACTCTTTTGCCCTGCCGCTGGGCCACAGAGCGAATCAGCGCGCGGATCTCCTTGGCGATACGGCCCTGACGGCCAATCACCTTGCCCATGTCTTCGGACGCGACCCGAAGCTCCAGCACGGTCTCAGCGGGAGTTTCATACTCGGTGACAGACACCGACTCGGGATGCTCCACAAGGCTCTGGGCAATGTAAATGAGCAATTCCTTCATGTGGGCCTCCAAAATACGCGATTACAGGCCGGCCTTCTTCAGCAGGTCACGGACGGTATCGGTGGGCTGAGCGCCGGTCTTGATCCAGGCCTGAGCGCGCTCCACGTCGATGTTGACGGCAGCGGGGTTCTGACGGGGATCATAGGTGCCGATCTCCTCGATGAAACGGCCATCGCGGGGATAACGGGAATCGGCGACGACAACGCGGTAGAAGGGGGCCTTCTTAGCGCCCATACGACGCAGTCTGATCTTAACCATTTTATATTCACCTCCAAAGATATTTCGGTTGTATATGGCATGTGCCCCGGAGGACACGGAACCAACTTGTCTGCGGGGCTTCAGAAGGGAAGTCCCATGCCCTTGAGCTTGCTGAACATACCTTTTTTCTTCGGGTTGGCAAGCTGCCGGGTGAGCTGCTGGGTCATTTCGAACTGCTTGAGCAGACGGTTGATGTCAACGACCTGAGTGCCGGAACCGGCGGCGATGCGCTTTTTCCGACTGGAGTTCAGAACGGAAGGATTTTCCCGTTCATAGGGGGTCATGGAGAGGATGATAGCCTCAGTCTTGGCAAGCTGTTTTTCATCGACGTTCAGATCCATCTTGCCGTTCATGCCCGGGAGCATGGCGGCGATGTCCTGCATGGAGCCCATGCTCTTGAGCTGGGTCATCTGGTCGTAGAAGTCGGTGAGAGTAAACTTGTTCTTCCGGAGCCGCTCCAGCTGCTCGGCAGCCTTTTTCGCGTCCAGATTCTGCTCTGCCTTTTCGATGAGGGAGAGCACGTCGCCCATGCCGAGGATCCGGCTGGCCATCCGGTCGGGGTGGAACACTTCGATATTGTCCAGCTTTTCGCCGGTGCCCGCGAATTTGATGGGCTTGCCGGTAACGGCCCGGATGGAGAGAGCCGCGCCGCCCCGGGCGTCGCCGTCCAGCTTGGTGAGCATCACGCCGTCGATGTCCAGCGCGTCGTCAAAGGCCTTGGCGGCGTTGACGGCGTCCTGACCGATCATGGCGTCCACCACCAGTAGGATCTCGGTGGGGTTGACGGCGGCTTTGATGTTGCGAAGCTCGTCCATCAGTTCTTCATCCACGTGGAGACGGCCGGCGGTGTCGAGAAACACCATGTCGTTGCCGTGTTTTTTCGCGTGCTCCACCGCCGCTTTGGCGATGTCCACGGGATTAGTCTGCCCCATCTGGAACACGGGAATGTCCAGCTGACCGCCGACGACCTCCAACTGCTGGATGGCGGCGGGACGGTAAATATCACAGGCGGCCAGCAACGGCCGCTTACCCTGCTTTTTCATCAGCCCCGCCAGCTTGGCGCCGTTGGTGGTCTTGCCGGCGCCCTGAAGGCCGACCAGCATCACGACGGTGGGCGGGGTAGAGGAGATGGTGATCTTGCTGTCGCCGCTCCCCATGAGGGAGGTCAGCTCCTCGTTGACGATCTTGACGATCATCTGGGCGGGAGTGAGGGACTCCATCACGTCGGCGCCCACGGCCCGTTCGGTCACGTCGGCGATAAAGCGCTTGACTACCTTGAAGTTGACGTCCGCTTCCAGAAGGGCCATCTTGATCTCCTTCATGGCCTCCTTGACATCAGCCTCGGACAGGCGGCCCTTGCCGCGGAGCTTTTTGAAGGTGGCGGACAGTTTTTCGGTTAAGCTCTCAAATGCCATGTCTTACTCCTGTTTGAGCTTTGCGGTATTTTCCTTAATGGTGCGCGCCGTTTCCTCGGCCAGCTCCTCGGTGAGCGCGCCCTGCTCCGCGGCGGCCACGGCGTCCGTGAGCGCGTCCTTCGCGCCCTTGCCCGCGTCCAGCGCGGCTTTGAACGCGTCGCGCGCGGGGATCATGGCGTCGAGCATTGTCTTTTCCCCGGCGACGGACTTGCCGCGCAGCTGCACGCCCGCGACGAACGCGTCCAGAATCGTGACCAGATCCTGCGCGTCCAGCTCTGTTTTTCCGGCAAGGGCCTTGCCCGCCTGCATGAACGCCGTTCCGTACAGCGGGCCGGAAGCCCCGCCGACCGTGGACACAAGCGCCATGCCGGCAGTTTTGAGCATCGTGCCGATGTCCTTGCCCTCCATC
>CAKUKL010000091.1 GCA_934662925.1 uncultured Oscillospiraceae bacterium
GTTGTTGCTCACCAGCACCAGCGCGTCCTGCACGTCGTTGAAGGTGATCTTGCTCTCCGTCTTGGTGTACTTGCCGTTCTGGCGCAGCCATGCGTCGATGGCGGAGACGAAGGCGGATTTCGTGGCCTTTTCCGGCGCGCCGCCGTGCTCCAGCCACGAGGAGTTGTGGTAGTGCTCGATGACCTGCACCCGGTTGGAGAAGCAGAAGGACACCGACAGCTTGACCTTGTACTCCGGCTTGTCCTCCCGGTCCCGGCCCCGGCGCTCCGTCTGCCAGAACACCGGCTGGGTCAGCGGGTCGTCCCCCGCCAGCTCCCGGACATAGTCGATGATGCCGTTTTCGTAGACGAAATCCTGAGTCTCGAACTTGCCGCCTACCTGATCCCGGAGCCGGAAGGTGACGCCGGCGTTGACCACCGCCTGTCGCTTGAGGGTCTCGGTGTAATAATCCAGCGGGATGTCGATGTCGGTGAACACGTCCAGATCGGGCTTCCAGTGGAAGCGGGAGCCGGTCTTTTTCCGGTCGGCGGGCTCCTTCTTCATGTCGCCTATGATCTCGCCCTTTTCAAAATGCAGGGTGTACTTGAAGCCGTCCCGGTAGATCACCGCGTCGAAGTACTCGCTGGCGTACTGCGTGGCGCAGGAGCCGAGGCCGTTGAGGCCCAGCGAGTACTCATAGTTGTCGCCGTCGCCGTTTTTGTACTTGCCGCCGGCGTACAGCTCGCAGAACACCAGCTCCCAGTTGTAGCGGCCTTCGGCCTCGTTCCAGTCCACCGGGCAGCCCCGGCCGAAATCCTCCACCTCGATGGACTTATCGGCGTACCGGGTGACGATGATCTCCCTGCCGTGGCCCTCCCGGGCCTCGTCGATGGCGTTGGACAGGATCTCAAAGACCGCGTGCTCGCAGCCCTCCAGCCCGTCGGAGCCGAAAATGACCCCCGGGCGCTTGCGCACCCGGTCCGCGCCCTTCAGGGAGGAGATGGACTGGTTATCATATTCCTTTTTGGGGTTTGCTTTTGGCATGACTGCACCTACCTATAGAAAGACATATCAAATCACCTTAGTATATCGCAAAGGAGGCTGTCCAGTCAAGAAAACCGCGGGGGCTTTTTTGTTTTGGGCGGGACAGAGTGGAAACCGCAGGGGCGGCAGGTATATCCGGTGGCATATTTGCCCAGACTGTACATAAAGTTACAGCGAGAGGAAGGTGGACAAAATGGCGGAAGCGGTAAAGACCCGCCGTCGCCGTCGGGCGGACCCCAACGAGGCGGAGCGCCGGGAGCTGAAGGACTTCATGGCCCAGACCCGGGTGGAGATCAATCAGGCCTATGCGGGCTTCAACCTCCAGACGGACCCGGATCTGGTGGACTCCTACGTGTACGAGATCAACTCCTTGCAAAGCCGGTATTCCTATCTGGTCCGGCGGCTCAAGGCGCTGGACGGACAGGAGGGGAGCGCCTGATGGAACACGCCGCGCTGTGGGCGGCGGCCGCCGGGGTGGCCGTCGTCCTGCTCCTGCTGCTGAGAAAGCCGCTGGCGTTCCTGTGGCGGCTGCTGCTGCGCTCCGGCGTGGGACTGTGCGCCCTGTGGGCGTTCAACCAGATCGGGGCGCTCATCGGCGTCCGGGTGGGGGTGAATCTGGTCAGCGCCCTGATCCTCGGGGCGTTGGGCGCGCCGGGGTTCGGCCTGCTGCTTATGACCCAGTGGGCGCTGCGGTGACGGATATTCATACAGGGCCGCGCGAATGGGGCGGAGAGGGCCGGGGGCCCTCTGCCGCAACAGAAATTTAACATTTGGAAGGGCGCATGGATATTTACAGAAAAGACTCAAATATGGTAGAATAGCCGCACAGCGGCTATTCTGCTTTGTCTCAATAGTCTTTTCCCGCCCGCAGGGGCGGGCAGCCGAAAAAGATAGCGCTCCCGCCGTGAAGCCGCACTTCACGGCGGAAGGATCGATCATAGCCGGGGCGAAAAACGCGCCCGGCCGCGCGTACAGAAAGAGGATGGTGAGAGACGCCATGCGTTCCAAGCGATACGGCGCCAATCAGGTCTACCACGGCAGGCGGAAAGCCAGCACGCCGCTGGTCGTGCTGATCGCCGTGCTGGCCGTCCTGCTCATCGCGGGACTGGCCTTTCTTTTATTCATGGGGAAATACATACAATATACCGACGACGGCGTGAAGCTGGTGCTGCCGTGGCGGCAGGAGCAGGGGAGCGAGGCCGCCCCATCCCCCGACGTGTCCGACCTCATCATCACCCAGGAGCCCACCCCCAGCCCCACCCCGGCGGCTGACGTCTCCGCGCGGGTCATCTCGGCCCTTGAGGTGACGGCGGAGGACATCACCGAAGGCCGGGCGGCGGAGCTTGCGGCCCGGGCCGGGGCGGACGCCGTTCTGGTGACGGTGAAGGATGAAAAGGGTGTGCTGGCGTGGTCGTCGGCGGTGCCCCTCGCCCAGGACGACATGAACGGCGACGCGGATTTCGGCGCGGCGATGTCCGGGCTTGACACGGCGGGGGATCTGTGGCTGGCCGCCCGCCTGCCCGCCTTCCGGGACCTGTGGGCCAGCGTCTACAACAAGGAACAGGCCCTCACCACCGGCTCGGGCAAGCTGTGGTACGACTCCGGCGGCATTTCGTGGCTGTCCGCCGCCAATGAGGACGCCCGGGCGTACCTCACGTCCCTGTGCATGGAGCTTGCGGAGCTGGGCTTCGACGAGATCGTGCTGGAGCGGGCGGGCTTCCCGGACAGCGGCAAGCTGTCTGTTATCGCGGCGGACGCCAACTATCCCGCCGCCGGGGCGCGGGAGGCCGCCGTGACGGAATTTCTGTCCGGCCTCGCGGAAGCGCTGGCGGAAAAGGGCGTGGTGCTGTCCGTGCTGGCGGCGGAGCAGGACGTGACCGCCGGCGGTGACTCCGGTCTTACCGCCGGGGCCATGGCGGCGCTGGGCCGGGTGTGGCTCACCGGAAACGCTGACCCGTCGGCCTGCGCCGTGGCGCTGACGGATGCGGGCATGGAAAACGCCCGGTCCCGGCTGGTACTCACCGCCGGGGCGGAGGACTGGTCCGGCAGCCGGGCCGAACTGAACGAAGGATAACCGACACAACGCAGGAAAGGAAGACCCAATGACAGAACGCAGGCAGGAGAGAAAACGGGTGCCCGCCTATGAGGGCACTTTACGCAGCCATATGATCACCGTCCCCCGGTGCATCGCGGAGTGCTCCGGCATCCGGGTGTTCGGGCGGCGGATCAAGTCGCTGGCCTTTACCACCGACGTGGCCATCATCCGCAACATCAACGCGGACGCCATCATCGCCGTCTACCCCTTTACGCCCCAGCCCGCCATCCACCGGGCGGTGATGCACGCGGCGGATATGCCGGTGTTCGTGGGCGTGGGCGGCGGCGTCACCCGGGGGCTGCGGGTGGTGAATCTGGCCAACGACGCGGAGCACGAGGGCGCCTTCGGCGTGGTGGTCAACGCCCCCACGGAGAACGACGTCATTTCCAAGCTCAAGCAGATCCTCGACATTCCGGTGGTGGTCACCGTGGTGTCCGAGCGCACCGACATCGGCGGGCGCATCGCGGCGGGGGCGGACATCCTCAACGTCTCCGGCGCGAAAAAGACGCCGGACATCGTCCGGGCCATCCGGGACAAATACCCCGACGTGCCCATCATCGCCACCGGCGGCCCCACGGAGGAGGACATTCTGGAGACTATCCGGGCGGGGGCCAACGCCATCACCTACACCCCGCCGTCCAACGGCGAGCTGTTTGCCCGCTCCATGGAGCGCTATCGCCGCGAGGCGGAAATCATCTGAAAATTTGACATTCTGTCTGAAAAGACAAGGAAAGATTGTTAAAATTATTGAAAAGTTGCAAAAATCAGAATTTTTTGACGGCGCGGAGCCCTTCCGCGCCGTCTCCTTTTTTCATAAAAATTTTTTTGAAGCATTAGTTAAATAGGTATGAAATCAGGAAAAGTGCAGAAAATGTGTAGAACGACGAAAAAGCCGTCACTTTATTTTGTGAAAAAGATTATCGTATAATTAACAAAGTGACAAAAAACAGTTGCTTTTGCTTGACAAAAGTGCTACGGTTTTCTCATAATCGGGGGAAAGTTCGAATTTGCAAAACTTGTGGATTTTACTGATTGAAAGAAGGTGAAAACATGGCGTTTCAGGACATTCAGAAGGTGACCGAAACCGAGCAGGCCACCCGGACGAAAAAAGTGGAGGCTCAGGCCGAGGCAAAGCAGATCGTCGCCGCGGCAAAAAGAGCCGGAGAAGCCGCCGTAAACGAGGCCCGCGCCAAAGCGGAGGAGCGGGTCCGGGCGCTGATGGCGCAGGCGGATAAGCTGGCCGGCGAGGAGACCGAGAGAACGCTGGCGGCCAACGCCGAGGCCTGCAGGGCGATGCAGGCTCAGGCGGAAAAGCGTCTGGATCAGGCGGCTGACCTCATCGTGAGAAGGGTAGTGAATCTCTGATGGCCATTGTGAAAATGAAACGCCTGCGGCTGTTCGGGCTGCGGTCTGACCGGGAGGAGCTGCTCCGGCAGCTCCAGCATCTGGGCTGCGTGGAGGTCGGGGAACCGGCCGTCGACCTGTCCGATCCCCAGTGGGCCGGCCTGACCCGCCCGGACGGGCAGGGGCTGTCGCGGGCAAGGGAACAGAGCGCCGCCGTCGGAAGCGCGCTGGACACCCTCAAAAAGTATGTACCGGCAAAGGACGGGATGTTCCGGAAGCGTCCGGAGCTGACCGAAGCGGAATTTTTTGACGAGGCGGCCTATGCCGCCGGGCTTGACACCGCAAGGCGCATCAACGACGCGGAACGCCGGATCAACACCCTGCGGGCCGACCGCGGCAAGATGGAGGCCCAGCGGGCGTCGCTGGCCCCGTGGTCGGCGCTGGACGTGCCGCTGGAGATGACGGGAGACGGGACCATTTCCGTGATCTTCGGCACCATCCCGGCCCGGGCGGACTACGCCGCCATGGAGGGGGAAGTCCTGTCCGCTTCGGACATGGCGTCCCTCACCGACGCCGGAGCCGACCGGGAGCTGCGCTACTTCCTGCTGGTGTGCCACGCCAGCGTGGAGAGCGCCTGCACCGAGGCCATGCGGCCCTACGGCTTCTCCCGGGCCAATCTCAAGGACTGGACGGGGACGGCGGAGGACAACATCCGGGACCTGAACGGCAAAATGGCCGCGCTGGACGCCGAGATGGAGTCGGTCAAGGCGGAGATCGCCGCCTGCGGCGACCGGCGGGAAGCGCTGCTGCGCTGCGCGGACCGTGCGGCGCAGGAGATCGCCCGGGAGGAGGCCAAGGGCCGCCTGCTGGACACGGAGGACGCCTTCTTCCTCGAGGGCTGGGTGCCCGCGGAGGACGAGGGCCGTCTGTCCGCCGCGCTGGGCCGGTACGCCTGCGCGTGGGAGACCCGGGACCCGGAGGCGGAGGAATACCCCACGGTGCCGGTGAAGCTCAAGAACAACTGGCTGACCCGGTCGCTGAACATGGTCACCGAGATGTACTCCCTGCCCGCCTACGACGGCGTGGACCCCAACCCGCTGATGGCGCCGTTCTTCATCCTGTTTTACGGCATCATGATGGCGGACATGGGATACGGCCTGCTGATGATGCTTGCCTCGGTGATCGTGCTGAAAAAGGCGCGGCCCAAGGGCGGGATGCACAACTTCTTCATGCTGCTGGGCCTGTGCGGCGTGAGCACCTTCGTCATGGGGGCGCTGACGGCGGGCTTCTTCGGGGACTTCCCGGCGCAGCTGGTGAAGCTCATCAATCCGGAGAGCACCTTTGAGTGGTTCTGGCCGCCGCTGTTCACGCCGCTGAACAACACGCTCCAGATCCTCGTGGGCGCGATGATCCTCGGCGCGATCCAGATCATCACCGGCATGGTGGTCAGCTTTGTGGAAAAGCTCAAGAACGGCGAGGTCATGGACGCCGTCTGGGAGGAGCTGACGTGGTGGATCGTGTTCGCCGGCGCGGCGCTGGCCATTCTGGGCGTGACGAAGATCGTGCTCATCGTGGGCGGCGTCATGGTGGTGGTCGGCTCCGGCTGGAACGCCAAGGGCTTCGGCAAGGTGACGGCCATCTTCGGCTCCCTCTACAACCATGTGACCGGGTACTTCGGGGACATTCTGTCCTACTCCCGTCTCATGGCGCTGATGCTGGCCGGTTCGGTCATCGCTCAGGTGTTCAACACGTTGGGCGCCATCCCCGGCAACGTCATCATCTTCTTCATCGTGTCCATGGCCGGCAACGCGCTGAACTTCGCGCTGAACCTGCTGGGCTGCTATGTGCACGACCTGCGTCTCCAGTGCCTTGAGTTCTTCGG
>CAKUKL010000092.1 GCA_934662925.1 uncultured Oscillospiraceae bacterium
CGATACCGGACAGCACCGCCGTACCGGTGACGGACAGGTCGATGCCGCCGCTCATCAGGACGAGGGCCGCGGCGATGGACAGGAAGCCCAGCTCCGGGAACTGCACGGCCATGGAGGTGAAGTTGGAGGCGCTGTAAAACACCTTCGGGTTGAGCACCGCCATGGCGAGGAGCACCAGAGCCATGATGACCAGCAGCCGCGTGATGTGCCGGTCCCGCGTCAGTAGTTTTTTCATGCCTTCGCCCCCTTTGCCGCCCGCTGGGATCTCTTGTAGCGGTACATCTGCGCCACGGTGCCCAGAATGATGATGAGGCCCGTGACGGCGTTCTGCCAGAACGTGGGGATCTTCAGCATGACCAGACTGTTGTTGATCAGCGTAATGAGCAGCACGCCCAGCAGCGTACCGGTAACGTTGCCGTAGCCGCCGCCCACCTGCGGGCCGCCCAGCACCACGGCGGCGATGACGTTCAGCTCGCCGCCCACCAGGTCAAAGGGGTTGCTCATGCGCTGGAAGCTGGAGTGGATGATGCCCACGGAGCCGGCGATGGCTCCGGCGAAGGCGTACACGAACATCAGGATGCCGATGTTCTTCAGGCCGATGCGCTCGCTGGAGGCGGGGCTGCCGCCCACGCAGTAGATGCTCCGGCCCAGCATGGTCTTGTTCAGCAGCAGCGACGTCACCGCCGCCACGGCGAACAGGATGATCACGCCCACATGGAGGTTGGCGTTGCCCTCCTCCGTGGGGATGGTGAGCAGGTTGTTCTTGGAAAAGGCGATCATGGCCGCCGGGATCTTGTTGAACTGCTTGCTGCCGATAAAGGCCAGCAGGAAGCCCTTGATGATGTTGCTGGTGCCCAGCGTGGTGATGAAGGGCGGCAGGTTGAACTTCGCGATGAAGATGGAGTTGAACAGGCCCAGCAGGATGCCGATGAGCATGCCGCACAGCAGCAGGAGCACCATGGGCGCGTCGTTCCAGTACAGGCCGAACAGCCGGGACACCGTGTGCATGGCGAACACGGCGATGGCCATGAAGGACAGATCGATACCGCCGGAGATCATGACCACCAGACAGCCCATGGCCAGAATGCCCGTCTCCACCATGCTCTTGAGCACGTCGAACAGGTTCTTCACCGTGAAGAACGACGGACTGATGAGTCCGAAGATCACGCACATGACCGCGATGACCGCGAACAGAAAAAATTCATTGGATTTTACGATCTTGCGCAGCGTCATGTGGCATCACTCCCTTCGCCGCCGTCGATCACGTCGCGCTCCAACGCCTCCACCGTGGTGTCCGCGCTGTTGACCTCCTTGACCAACCGGCCGTCTTTCATAATGATCACCCGGCTGCACAGGGTGACGATCTCTCCGATGTCGTCGGAGATGACGATGATCCCCATGCCCTCCCGGGCCAGCTTTTTGACGATCTCGTGGATCTGGTTCTTGGAGCCCACGTCCACGCCCACGGTGGGGCAGTTCAAAATCAGCAGCCGGGGCTTCGTCTGGAGCCACTTGGCCAGCACGATGCGCTGCTGGTTGCCGCCGGACAGGTTTCGTGCGGGGATCTCGGGGCCCTGGGCCGCGATGTCCAGCTGGCGGAGCCACTCCCGGGACACGTCCAGAAGCTCGTTCCGGTCCAGCATGATGCCGTGGGCCAGCCCGTCCACGTCCGCCGCCGTCATGTTGTCCGACAGGGAGCGCTGGAGGAACAGGCCCTCGCTCAGCCGGTCCTCGGGCAGGTAACCGATGCCCAGCCGGTGGGCGTCCTGCACGCTGCGGATGGACACCTCCTGCCCCTGAAGGCGGATGGTTCCCCGGTTGCGGCCGATGCCGAACAGCGCCTTGGCAAGCTCCGTCCGGCCGCAGCCCAGCTGCCCGGTGATGCCCAGGATCTCATGGGTATGCAGGGCAAAGGTGATGTCATGGAACGCGCCGTCCTGCGTCAGGCCCTCCACCTCGAGGATGGGCGCCTTTTCGTCGGGATCGGGGACGTACTCATAGGGGATATTGGGGATCTCCCGGCCTGTCATGTGATAGGTCAGGCTGTTTTTGTCGAAGTTGGAGATGCTGTCATCCAGCACCTTTTTGCCGTTGCGGAGAATGGCGATGCGCTGGGAGATATTGAATACCTCCTCGATCTTGTGGCTGACGAAGATGATGGCGATGCCCTTGGCCTTCAGGGTGTCGATGATGTCGTAGAGGGCCAGGATCTCCTTGTGGGTCAGGGCGGTGGTGGGCTCGTCCATGACCAGCAGCTTCACGTCCTGAGCGATGCCCCGGGCGATGGCCACGATCTGCTTGCCCGCCACAGGAAGGTGGCTGACCTCTTCGTCCAGCGGGAGATCCACGTTCAGCTTCTCCAGCGCCGCCTTGGCGATGGCGCGGATCTCCTTTTTGTCCACGAGCTTCTTTCTGCGGATGACCAGACTGGAAAGGGCAATATTCTCCGCCACGGTGAGGTTGGGGAAGATGGAAAAATCCTGATAAATGATCTGGATGCCCGCCTCGATGGCCTGCGTGGGGGTAATGTGCCGGTAGGTCTTTCCGTTCAGGATCATCTCGCCGCCGTCGGCGGCGTACACGCCGGAGATGACCTTGATGAGGGTGGACTTGCCGGAACCGTTTTCTCCCATCAGACAGTAGGTCTCGCCCTCGCAGATGGAAAAGCTCACATCATCCAGCGCGTGGACTCCGCCAAAGCGCTTGTCGATGTGTTTCAGTTCCAGAAAGGGTCTGCCCCGGCCTTCGGATGGTGTCCCGGCCGGAGCCGGGGTCGTGTTTTGCTCCATACTGCGCTGCCTCCTGTCTCAGATTTTCTTCACACGGCGCGGTCCGCCCCGCGCAAAGCGCACTCAGCGGCGGACAAAACGCCCGTATAAGGGTCAGTGCGGCGGCATCTGCCGCCGCACTGACATTGTGCTTCCGATTGTGGTGTTGTCAGGAATGGACCGGTTCGATCACTCAGTGATGTAGGGGTCGGTGGTGTAGTTGTCCACGGTGAAGTCCAGCCAGGCCTTGCCGTAAATGACCTTGCCCTCGACGACTACGCTCTCGTAGCCGACAGCGCCCAGATCGTCGCCGGTCTTGACCTCGCCGCCGTCCTTCAGGATGCGGGCGACCTCACACATGGCATAGGTGGTGGCGTCGGTGTCCCAGGAGCTGTACATGGCGACGGCGCCGCTCTCCAGATAGGAGCCGATGACGTCGGCCACGCTGGTGCCCACGATGACGATGTCGCCGACCTTACCGGCCTCTTCCACGGCCAGAGCCGCGCCGGCGGGATCGATGACGGAGCAGCCGATGATGCCCTTCAGGTCAGGATAGGTCTTGATGAGCTCCTGAGTCTTGGTGTAAGCGGTGTCGTGATCCTCGTGGGACTCCACGAAGTCGGCGACCAGATACATGTCGGGATACTTCTCCTTCTGGTAAGCCACGGCGGCGTTGGCCCACTCCATGTGGGTCTGGGCCTGCACGGAGCCGACGATGATGGCGTAGCCGCCCTCGCCGTTCATGCGCTCGGCCAGAGCGTCGATGAAGTGCTCGCCGTAAGCGGCGTTCTGGAAGGCCTCGATGTCATAGTTGACGTTCTGGGCGGTGGGGGCCTCGTGGCTCAGGACGATGATGCCGGCGTCCATGGCCTTCTTCATCGCGGTCTCGAGAGTCTCGGTGGAGTTGGGGACCACCTCGATGACGTCGGCCTTCTCGGTGATGGCGTCCTCCAGGAACTGAAGCTGCAGGGCGGCGTCAGCAGTGGACGGGCCGCTCTGGTAGAAGGTGCCGCCGTTCTCGGCCGCCCAGCGCTCGCCGCCGGAGATCATCCGGTCGAACCAGGCCACGCCGATGAGCTTGGGGATGCAGACGATCTTCAGATCGCTGGCGGCGGGGGTGTCGTTGCCGGGCTCATCGGGAGTCTGGCTCTCGGTGCTGCCGGCGGGGCTGTTGTCCGCGGGCTTGTCGCCGCCGTCCTTGGTGCCGCAGGCGGCCAGAGAAAAGACCAGCGCGAGGGCCAGGAACAGTGCAAGGATCTTGTGATTTTTCATGATGCTCCTCCTTTATTTCGTCCTATTTCCTTCCTTGGTTTCAGACATATAAACACAGAATGAACTCTGTATTTACCAGATCATACGGCGTAGAACTCGGGCACCAGCTCCGCCATGCGCTTCTGCGCGGGAACCGGCAGGCCCCGGTCGGTGACGATGCAGTGAACGGCGGACAGGTCGGACACCTTCACCATGGCCACCTTGCCGAACTTCGTGCTGTCCGCCGCCAGCACCACCCGTCCGGCGGACGCGATGAGCTTGGACTTGATGGACGCCTCGGGAAGGCCGGTGTTGGACACGCCGAACTCCTCGTCGATGGCGTCGGCAGACAGGAACAGCGTACTGAACCGGACGCGGCTGATGAAATCCTCCGTCACACTGCCGATGAGCACGTTGTAGTTTTCGCGCTTGACGCCGCCGGTGACCACGAGGGTGGTGCTGGGGGCAAATTCCACGGTGGAGGCGATGGCCAGATCATAGGTGAAGATGGTCAGGTCCTTCTTCCGCCGCAGGCCCGCGGCGATCTGGAACGTGGTGGTGCCGGAGTCCAGAAACAGGGTGTCCCCGTCCCGCACCATCTCGGCACAGAAGGCGCCGATGCGCTTCTTTTCCTCCCCGCGGATGAGCATTTTTTCGGAGTAGACGTGCTCGTAGGACGAGCTGTGGCGGATCCACGTGGCCCCGCCGTGGGAGCGCTGGATCAGCCCCTCCCGCACCAGCGTGTCAAGGTCCCGGCGCACCGTGGATTCAGACACGCAAAGCTCCTGGGCAAGGTCGCTGATCTTGGCGTTGCCCCGCTGCTCGATGTAGTCCGAGATGCGCTTGAGCCGCTCCGCCGGGATCACAAATTCCGGAGTTTTTCCCGCCATGCATCCACCTCCGCCGAACCCGGCCTCCGTCCGCGGGACCGTCTTTTCAGACTGTCCCGATCGGAAATGCTTGAATCGAGCAGATTATATCATTGCGGTGGCAGACTCTGCAATAGTTTGCAAACTTTTGCCGTTTCTTTCACGCAATATCAGCGGTTTTGCAAAATATAAGTCAATTCTTTTACATATTTCCGCTAAAACGCACATTGAAATGAGCAGATTCTTTCATTCCTGCTTTTTCAGGGCGCGCCGGAGCGCCCGAAACGTGGAAAATTTCCGCCCGGTGGCGGAAAGACGCGGTTGCACTTTTCCCCGGCGTACCATATAATAAGGTCGCTATTTTGCCCCGGCGCCCCTGCGGCAGGCCGGGCCTGAATTCAATCAAAAACGCGGAGGGACGCACAATGGAGAAAAACAGCAGGATCGAAACGGAGATCGTGGAGCGGGACAACGGCAAGTTTCTGGCCGTGCAGCTGGGCGGCAAGGACTACGAGCTGCCTTTCAAGCTCATCGCCGACCGGCTGGTGGGCTTCCTGGACATTTCCGGTCAGGTGAGCCTCATCGAGAGCGCGGCGCAGGAGCTGGTGGACCGGCTTCTGGCGGCAGGCGTGGAGTTTGACACCATCCTCAACCCGGTGTCCAAGAGCAACGCTCTGGCCCACGCCATCGCCCTGAAGTGGGCGGCGGCCAAGGGGACGGACATCCCCCGCACCGTGGTGGCCCGGAAGAGCTCCAGCCCGGCCAAGGTGCAGGCCAATTACCGCTCCGTCACCACCCCCACCGAGCAGACCCTGTCCCTGACGGACGACGACGTGGAGTTCATCCGCGGCAAGCGCATCCTGCTGGTGGACGACGTGTACGGCGGCGGCGGCACCACCCGCGCCCTGATGTCTCTGGCCCAGCAGGCCGAGACCATCGTGGCCGCCCACGCGGTCATCGGCGTGGAGGACGGCGTGACCCTGCCCGACGGGCTGTTCTACCTGTTCGCTCTGCCCGTGCTGGACGCCTGAGAACTTTCAGCCCGTCGAAAAAGGCAAAGCCTTTTCCGACGAAAGGATTGCGCCCCGCACATGTCGCGGCAGAAAACGGATTTCATTTCTTTCGCCGCTGCGGCGGCGAAACTCTACGAGGTTTTTCGACACACTCTTTCATAAAGCACCCCCCGGGAGAAACTGCGTTTCTCCCGGGGATTTTTGTTTCTGAGCGGAGCGGAAGCTCAGCTCTTTTGCATTTGCGGACAGACTGCCGCCCTTTTTTGCATTTTCGGGAGAAAAACCCGGCCCGCTCCCCCGCTTCCCCAAAATGCGACCGCCCCCTTGCCGTATAATCGTCCCAGCACTGAAG
>CAKUKL010000093.1 GCA_934662925.1 uncultured Oscillospiraceae bacterium
CTTCTGTCATACTTGGCTCATCAAAAGCGACAACATGGAATATGAGGAGGAATCATCCATGGGAATGACTATGACCCAGAAAATTCTGGCGCGGTCCGCGGGACTGGATCACGTCTCCGCCGGACAGCTTATTGAAGGCAGGCTGGATCTGGTGCTGGGCAACGACATCACCACGCCAGTGGCCATTACGGAGTTCAACAAGGCCGGGCTGTCTTCCGTGTTCGACAAGGACCGGATCGCTATTGTGCTGGACCACTCCACCCCCTGTAAGGACATCAAGTCCGCGCAGCTGTGCGCGGTGTGCCGCGACTTTGCAAAGCACTACCGCATCACCCACTTCTACGACGTGGGCCAGATGGGCGTGGAGCACGCCCTCATTCCGGAAAAAGGCCTTGCCGCCCCCGGCGAGGTCATCATTGGTGCCGACTCTCACACCTGTACTTACGGTGCGCTGGGTGCCTTCTCCACCGGCGTCGGCTCCACCGATATGGCGGCGGGCATGGCCACCGGCCTTGCGTGGTTCAAGGTGCCCCATGCCATCAGGGTCAATCTGGTAGGCAAGCTGGGCAAGTTCGTCAGCGGCAAGGATCTGGTGCTCCACCTCATCGGCATGATCGGGGTGGACGGCGCGCTGTACCAGTCGCTGGAGTTCACCGGCGAGGGCGTTGCGTCCCTTGAGATGGACGACCGCTTCACCATCTGCAACATGGCCATCGAGGCCGGTGCGAAAAACGGTATTTTCCCCGTGGACGACAAGACCATCGCCTATCTGAAGGACCGGGTGGACCGTGAATACACGGCGTTCACCGCGGACGACGACGCGCAGTACGCGCAGGAGATCACCATCGACCTGTCCGCCCTCCGGCCCACGGTGGCGCTGCCCCATCTGCCCTCCAACACCAAGCCGGTGGACGAGGTGGCGGGCAAGCCCATCCAGCAGGTGGTCATCGGCTCCTGCACCAACGGCCGTCTGAAGGACCTGCGGGAGGCCGCCGCCATTCTCCGGGGCAAGAAGGTGGCTGACGGCGTGCGCTGCATCGTCATTCCCGCCACCCAGCAGATCTATCTGGACGCTATGGCCGAGGGCCTGATCGCCGACTTCATCAACGCCGGCGCGGCGGTGTCCACCCCCACCTGCGGCCCCTGTCTGGGCGGCCACATGGGCGTTCTGAGCGACAACGAGTGGGCCATCTCCACCACCAACCGCAACTTCGTGGGCCGCATGGGCCCCACAAGTTCCATGATCATTCTGGCAAGCCCCGCCGTGGCGGCGGCTTCCGCCATCACCGGCGTCGTCACCGACCCGGCCGCTGTCTGAGGAGGGTTATGCAATGAAGGTCTATAAATACGGCGACAACGTGGATACCGACGTCATCATTCCCGCCCGGTATCTGAATGCCCCCGACGAGAAATCTCTGGCGTCCCACTGCATGGAGGACATCGACACCGGGTTTGCCGGCTCTGTGGAGCCGGGCGACATCGTGGTGGGCGGTAGCAACTTCGGCTGCGGCTCCTCCCGGGAGCACGCGCCCCTTGCCATCAAGGCCTGCGGCGTCAAGTGCGTCATTGCCAAGAGCTTTGCCCGCATTTTCTACCGCAACGCCATCAACATCGGCTTCCCCATCATGGAGTGCCCCGAAGCCGTGGACGGCATCTCCGCCGGGGATCAGGTGTCCGTGGACTTCAATACTGGCGTCATCGTCAACGAGACCACCGGGCAGAAGTTTCAGGCCGCGCCCTTCCCGGAGTTTGTCAACGGCATCATTGAAAACGGCGGCCTGCTGAAAAGCCTGAAAGCGAGAGGTGTTGCGAAATGAAGTTCAGGATCGCATTGATCCGGGGCGACGGCATCGGCCCGGAGATCGTCAACGAGACGGTCGGCATCATCAACAGGGTAGGGGAGAAGTTCGGCCACACCTTTGAGTACGTGGACGTGCTGCTGGGCGGCTGCGCCACCGACGCGGTGGGCAAAAGCTACCCAGACGGCACGGCGGAGCTGTGCAAGAGCTGCGATGCCGTGCTTCTGGGCGCGGTGGGCGGCCCCAAATGGGGCAGCGATAAGCCCGCCGAGCAGCGGCCTGAAACGGCGCTGTTGGCCATCCGGAAGGATCTGGGCCTGTACGCCAATCTGCGTCCCGCCGCCCTGCGTCCCGCGCTGGCGGACGCCTGCCCGCTGAAAAAGGAGACTGCCGAAAAGGGCATCGACCTGATGATGGTCCGGGAGTTGACCGGCGGCATCTACTTCGGCAAGCGCGACCGCTATGACACGTCGGACCGGGGCGTGGAGTGCACCGACCTGATGGCTTACTCCGAAATGGAGATCGAGCGCATCGGCCGACGCGCCTTTGAAATGGCCCGACTGCGCCGGAAAAAGGTGTCCAGCGTGGACAAGGCCAATGTGCTGGAGACCAGCCGCCTGTGGCGCTCCGTCATGCACCGTCTGGCCGAGGAATACCCCGACGTGGCCTACGAGGACGTGCTGGTGGACAACTGCGCCATGCAGATCGTCCGGGATCCCGGCCAGTTCGACGTTGTCGTGACGGAAAATATGTTCGGCGACATTCTCTCCGACGAGGCTTCCATGGTCACCGGCTCCATCGGTCTGCTGCCCTCCGCCTCCATGGGCGACGGTGCTCCCGCTCTGTACGAGCCTATCCACGGCTCCGCCCCCGACATTGCCGGGCAGGACAAGGCCAACCCCATCGCCACCATTCTGTCCGCGGCCATGATGTTCCGCTACTCCTTCAAACTGGCCGCCGAGGCCGATGCCATTGAGGCCGCCGTGGACAAGGCGCTGGCCGACGGCTGGCGCACCGCCGACATCGCCAAGCCGGGGGAGACCGTCATCGGCACCCGGAAGATGGGCCAGGTCATCCGGGACAACATTTGAATCTAACCCCAAAACCTCTGCGGAGTATTTCCGCAGAGGTTTTCCTTTACAAGACGCGCATCGGCAGAGTATAATAATAAATCAGAATAATCGGAAAGGGGCGGCATACGCAATGATCCTGGCTATCGACATTGGAAATACCAGCACCACCATCGGGCTGTTTGACGAAAAGGGCAGACTGGAATTTCTGTCTGAGCTGGAAACGGACAAGAAAAAAACGCAGGATCAGTGCTGCATCGACCTTCTGGGCGTGTTTCAGCTCTACCGTGCCGACATCGGTGCGGTAAAGGGCGCGATCTTATCCAGCGTGGTGCCGCCGATCACCGAAAACATGGCCGCGGCCAACGCTCGGCTCACAGGCCATCGCCCGCTGGTGGTGGGTCCTGGGCTGAAGACCGGAATGAACATCAAGGCCGACGTCCACAACCAGCTGGGCAGCGACATCGTGGCGTCCTCCGTGGCCGCGGTGTCCAAGTATCCCTCGCCCATTATTGTGATCAATCTGGGCACGGCCATGACATTTTCCTATCTGAGCAGCAATTCCTACGAGGGCTGCGCCATTGCGCCCGGCATCCGGGTGGCACTGGAAGCACTGTCAGAGCGAACGGCCCAGTTGCCCCACATTTCGCTGGAGGGGCCGGTAAATCCGCTAGGCCGGAACACTGTGGACGCCATGCGGGCCGGGGTCATCCTCGGCAGCGCCGGAACGGTGGACGCCATGATCGAACGGATGGAGGAGGCCGCCGGAGCGGCGGCCCAGACCATCGTGGCCACCGGCTACGGCTCAGCTCAGCTGCTGCGCCACTGCCGCCACGAGATCCGACTGGATCACAACCTGCTCATGGACGGTCTGTTCCTGCTCTACCAGAAAAATACTGCCACGAATCGGAAAAAATGAGACAAGACGCCTGCCTTTAGAGAAGGCAGGCGTCTTTTTGCCCGAAAAACCCCGCTTTTGCAATTCTGCCTTGTCATAAATGCAAAAATATCAAAATACGCCGTCTTGCACTTGCATTTTTGCAAGTCGATGGATATAATATGGCAGACGAATGTTCATTGTTTGACTGATTGATCTGGAGGGAACCGTTGTGAAAGAACTGTCAAAACTGGCTCAAAATGTTCAGGCATCCACCACGCTGGCCATCGACGCCCTTGCCAAGCAGATGAAGGCCGACGGCATCGACGTTGTGGGCTTCGGTGCCGGGGAACCTGATTTCAATACGCCCGAGCACATCAAGCAGGCGGCCATCGACGCGATCCATGACGACTTCACCAAATATACTCCGTCCTCCGGCATTCTGCCCCTGAAGGAAGCGGTATGCAAGCGGATGGAAGAGGACTGCGGCCTGCACTACGAGCCCTCTCAGGTGGTCGTCGCCAGCGGTGCTAAGCACAATGTATATATCGCCCTCCGGGCGCTGATCGATCCGGGCGACGAGGTCATTCTCCCGGCTCCGTATTGGGTCAGCTATCTTGAGATGATCAAGATGGTGGGCGCGCAGCCGGTGGTCGTGACGGCGACCGAGGCCGCGAACTTCAAAATGACGGCGGAGCAGTTGGAGGCCGCCATCACCGACAAGACCAAGTGCATGATCCTCAACAACCCCTCCAACCCCACCGGCATGGTTTACAGCAGGGAAGAGCTGGAGGCCATCGCCGCCGTGTGCGTCAGGCACGGGATCTACGTCATCGCCGACGAGATCTACTACGGCCTTCTCTACGACGGGGTGCAGTTCACCTCCTTCCCCAGCCTGAGCGATGAGGTCAAGGACCTGACCATCCTCATCAACGGCGTGTCCAAGTCCTACGCCATGACCGGCTGGCGGGTGGGTTTTGCCTGCGCCAACAACACCATCGCAAAAGTCATGAGCAACTTCCTGAGCCACTCTACCGGCGCTCCGTCCTCCATTTCCCAGAAGGCCGCCGTGGCGGCCCTCGACGGCCCCCAGGGCGAGGTCGAGACCATGCGTCAAGCCTTCGAGAAGCGCCGCAACTACATCGTGGAGCGCATCAACGCCATCGACGGCGTGAGCTGCATCAAGCCCGAGGGCGCGTTCTACGTGATGATGAG
This sequence comes from uncultured Oscillospiraceae bacterium, assembly GCA_934662925.1. Taxonomy (GTDB): domain Bacteria; phylum Bacillota; class Clostridia; order Oscillospirales; family Oscillospiraceae; genus Enterenecus. Next base: position 4,962 of record CAKUKL010000093.1, read on the forward strand.
CATCGAAAAGCTTATTGGCCGCACCCTCCACGGCCAGCTGATCGAAAACTCCGACGATTTCTGCTCCGCGTTCCTCCAGCACGGTCTTGTGGCCACCGTGCCCGGCTCCGGCTTCGGCGCGCCCAACTACGTGCGCTGGTCCTATGCCACGTCTATGGAGAACATCCGGAAGGGCATGGACCGTCTGGAAGAATTTTTGAAGTAATTCCCGAAAATTCGACAGCTTTTTCACCCCGACCTCTTGCATTTGATGCCCCGATTGGGTATACTGATTTTGTCTATGACAATTTTGTTACGGTAAGGAGGTCATTTTCAATGGCTAAGATCACCAAGGATACTGTGATTGGCGATATTCTGGACATTGCGCCCAACACCGCGCCCATCTTCCTGTCCATCGGCATGCACTGTCTGGGCTGCCCCTCTTCCCGCGGGGAGACCGTGGAGCAGGCCTGCATGGTCCACGGCGTTGACGTTGAGGCGCTGCTGGCCGAGCTGAACGCCAACATCGACTGATTTTTGTCACCCGGAAAAGAGCGGCTCAGCCCGCTCTTTTCTTTTTTGGAGGTCTGTATGGAACTGATTCTGACCCCGCGTCTGGAAACGGTGGCCCGGCTGGTGCCGTCCGGCGCGCGCTTCGCGGACATCGGGACGGACCACGCCTATCTGCCGGTAAAGCTCCTGCTGGACGGAGTCATTGACCGCGCCATCGCCGCCGACCTGCGGGAGGGGCCGCTGTCCCGGGCGCGCGAGACGGCAAGGCAGTACGGCGTGGAGGACAAGGTGTCCTTCCGGCTGTGCGACGGTCTGTCCGGCATCGAACGCGGCGAGGCTGATGCCATCGCCATCGCGGGCATGGGCGGCGAGACCATCGCCGCCATTCTGGCCGCCGCCCCGTGGACAAAAGAACACCAAACGCTGCTGCTCCAGCCCATGACGTCCTTCCACGACCTTCGGGGCTGGCTCCAGCGCAGCGGCTATGAGATCTGCCGGGAACACATCGCCCGGGAGGGGAATCGGCTTTACAGCGTCATGGAGGTACGGGGCGGAGAAACGCCGCCGCTGACCCCGGCGGAGCTGTGGGCGGGGAAGCAGTCGGACGACCCGCTGCGCCCGGCCTATCTCGACCTGATGACAGCCAAGGCGAACCGGGTGCTCAATGGGCTGAACGCGGCCCAGACCCGGAACGAAGCGCAGATCACCCGGATGGAGGAAGTGCTGTCCGGTCTGACTGCCATGAGAAGGAGTATCCCTAAATGACGACAGTGCAGAATAT
>CAKUKL010000094.1 GCA_934662925.1 uncultured Oscillospiraceae bacterium
ACAAGTAAAAAAGAGCAAAGAACGGCATAGCCGTTAAGCTACACCGTTCCTTGCTTCAATGTTTTCCTAAGTCACCGCCCCGTGGGGAAACGATTTTTTCCACCCCGTTCCTTGGGATGGATTCGCCGTTACTCCGGCGAAGCGGAGTGGTGCGTCCTGCGGACGCTCCGCTGGGGTGACTTTCTGTCCGCACAGAAAGTCACCAAAGAAGCGCACAGGGGATAATCCCCTGTGTACCCCTTAGAAGGGGACTGGCATGGTCTTGTTTTTGCGGTGCCGCAGAATGTCTGCCGACTCCTTCGTTAAGACGCTGTTCTTCTGTTTCCGCTGCCGCTGCGCTAGTGCTAACTTGTGAGGTTTGCGCTCATTAGCGCCGCCGCTGCTGCAAGCAAACTTGTAGCGCAGGCGCCAAACGTTGGCCCGGCAAACTATAACGACCTCCATTGGAGCGGCAGCGGGAAACAGCGGCTTCGCGTGTCCTGTTACCTCGCGCCGGTCGATAGACGCAGAAACTTTTTCGTCCGCCCCGCAGGGCTGGGGGTTCCTCAAAGGGGGACTGGTCCCCCTTTGAAGGCGCGCCGCGTCAGCGGTTTCAGCGTTTCCGCAGAAACGCTCGCGCCTTTGGGGGTTTTCAGGGGAAAAATACTATGAGCGAGGGCGCGCCCTTTGCGCCCGATGTCGAATCCGTATTTTCGCCCCTGAATGCATTTTTGCCTACTTTTTGTGCGCACAAAAAGTAGGTCGCCTTCAGGCGAAACCTGACGCTCTCCCGTTTTGCCGGGAACTGGCGAAAGCAAAAACAGAGGGCCGCTGACGCGGCCCTCTGTCGGTACTCTCTGCTGTTTTTCGACTGCTTACTTGCCGACGATCTCGGCGGTATCCAGCGCGATCATCAGCTCTTCGTTGGTGGGGATGACCAGCGTGCGGACGGTGGCGCCCTCGGCGGACACGTCCACTTCCTTGCCGCGGCAGTTGTTCTTCTCCGCGTCCACCTTGATGCCCATGTACTCCAGGCCGGAGGTCATGCGCAGACGCATATCGGCGGAGTTCTCGCCCACGCCGGCGGTGAAGATGACGGCGTCCACGCCGCCCATGGCGGCGGCATACGCGCCGATATACTTCTTCACGCCGTACTCAAAGGCGTCCATGGCCAGCTCGGCGCGCTTGTTGCCCTCCTGCTTGGCGCTCTCCAGATCGCGGAAGTCGGAGGACACGCCGGAAATGCCCTGCACGCCGGACTTCTTGTTCAGCACGTTGAGCATCTCGGTGATGTTCATGTTGTACTTGTTCATCAGGTACTCCAGAATACCGGCGTCCAGATCGCCGGAGCGGGTTCCCATGGGCAGACCGGCCAGCGGGGTAAAGCCCATGGAGGTGTCCACGGACTTGCCGCCGTCGATGGCGGCCACGGAGGAGCCGTTGCCCAGGTGGCAGGAGATGAGCTTCAGCTCCTCGATGGGCTTGCCCAGCATGGCGGCGGCACGCTGGGAGACATAGCGGTGAGAGGTGCCGTGGAAGCCGTAGCGGCGGACCTTGTCGTTCTCATAGTACTCATAGGGCAGAGCGTAGATATAGGCCTTGGCGGGCATGGTCTGATGGAAGGCGGTGTCGAACACGGCCACCTGAGGCACGTCGGGGCCCATGACATCCACGCAGGCCTTGATGCCGGTGATGTTGGCGGGGTTGTGCAGAGGAGCCAGAGGGATGCACTCCTCCAGAGCAGCCATGACCTTGTCGTCGATCTTGACGGAGCCGGAGAAGGCCTCGCCGCCGTGGACGACGCGGTGACCGACGGCGTCGATCTCCTTCATGGAGCTGATGACGCCGTTGTCGGCATCCACCAGAGCGTCCATGACGGCCTTGATGGCCTCGGAATGGGTGGGCATGGCGACGTCAATGGCGTCCAGCACCTTCTTGCCCGCCAGCTGGGGCTTGTAGGTGAACTTGCCGTCGATGCCGATCCGCTCGCACAGGCCCTTGGCCAGCAGCTCGCCGGTGGCGGGATCCAGCAGCTGATACTTCAGAGAAGAGCTGCCGGCGTTGATAACCAGAATCTTCATGGATGGTACACTCCTTAAAATAAGTTTCTTGCTTCCGGGACAAAAACGTATTACACTAAGCTGGAAAAAGCACGTATATTTTAGCCCTTTTTACGCCAAAGGACAAGGGTTTTTTCTTTTTTTCAGAAAAAAGTTTCCAGAGGAGGGAAAGCCGTTGAAAATCGCCGGTATCGTGGCGGAATACAACCCCTTTCACGCCGGACACGCCCACCACATCGCCGAGACCCACCACTGGGCGGGCGGCTGTGCCGTCGTGGCCGTCATGAGCGGCAACTTCGTCCAGCGGGGGGACTGCGCCGTCACCGACAAGTGGGCACGGGCACGGGCGGCGCTGGAGGGCGGAGCGGATCTGGTTCTGGAGCTGCCCACGGTGTGGGCGGCATCCTCGGCGGAACACTTCGCCCGGGGGTCCGTGTCCATCCTGAAGGCCGCCGGGGCGGATACCCTCTCCTTCGGCAGCGAGAGCGGCGACGCCGGCGCCCTCGCCCGGGCGGCGCTGGCGCTGGATTCCCCGGAGTTCCGCGCGGAGCTGCGCCGCCATCTGGACGCGGGCCTGCCCTTCGCCCGGTGCCGCCAGCTGGCGGCGGAGACTCTGCTGGGCGGGGACGGAGCCGCCGTGCTGGAAAACGCCAACGACAATCTTGGGGTGGAATACCTGCGGGCCGCCCGGCGGCTGGGCTGGCAGCCGGAGGTGCTGGCCGTCCCCCGGATCGGGGCGGGCCACGACGGCGGAGCCCACCCGGAGTACCCCTCCGCCTCTTTTCTGCGAAAAGAAATTTTTGAGGGGCGGCTCCCCATGGACAATCCCGCCGGTTTGCGGTACAATGAACGCGGCGTGCTCACCGCCCTGCGGGCCATGGAGCCAGAGGACTTCGCCGCCCTGCCCGACTGCGGGGAGGGTCTTGACCGGCGGCTCTGGCAGGCCGTCCGGCAGGCGGTGACGCTGAACGAGGTGTACGAACTTGCCAAAACCAAGCGCTACGCCCACGCCCGCATCCGCCGGGCCGTGCTGTGGGCGGCGGTGGGCCTGCGGGCCGCCGACCGGCCGGAGACTCCCCCGTACCTCCGGATGCTGGGGGCCAACGAGACGGGCCGGGCCGTTCTGAAGCAGGTCCCGGCGGGCATTCCCGTCATCACCAAACCCGCCCACGGGAAGGGCGTTCCCCTCATGGAGCTGGAGGCCCGGTGCACCGACTTCTTCGCCCTGTGCCGGGAGAGGCCGCTGCCCTGTGGGGAAGAGTGGCGGCGTAGCCCGGTGATTTTATAAAATCAAAGGGCTTTCGCCCCTTCACCTTATTCTCCCGTGTTCGCCGGAAAATCGGCGATAGATTTGAGCGTCCTCCGCGGACGCTCCGCTGGGGTGACTTTTTGTTCGTGCAAAAAGTCACCAAAAACACGCACAGGGGATAATCCCCTGTGTACCCCTTGAGGGGGACTGGCATAGCCTTTTTGTTGCCATGCTACAAAAGTTTTTCCGACTCCTTTGTTAAGACGCTGCCATTCTCTTTCCGCTGTCGCTGCTCTGGTGCAGTCTTGCGATACAGGCGCTCGTCAGCCCTACCGCACCATCAAGCAAGCTAACAGCGCAGGCGCTGACCGACGGCCGTACCAGCTATAACAATCGCCATTGGAGCGGCAGCGATAATTAGCGGCTTCGCGTGTCGGCTTACCCCGCGCCGGAAATAGAACGCTGCACCCGTTCCTTGCGCCCCCGTAAACCTTGGGGTTCTTAGGGGGAAAACGCTATGAGCGAGAATGCGCCCTTTGCATTCGAAGTCGAATCCGCGTTTTCTCCCTAAGTGATTCTTTGGTTACTTTCTGTTCACACAGAAAGTAACTCGCCCTGAGGGGCGAAACCCTCAGCTCCGCGTCCGCGTGGACGCACCACTCCGCTTCGCCGCGGGTTCGGCGAAAAACCAAGAAATCCAAGAACTCTGTTCTTTGAAAGGAAGAATCATTATGCGCTCTTATGAAAGACTGTTGAAGTACGTCAAAATTCACACCACCTCCGCCGACGGCACGGGCGTGACCCCGTCCACCCCCTGCCAGTGGGATCTGGCCCATCTGCTGGTGGACGAGCTGAAGGAGCTGGGCCTTGAGAACCCCAGCGTAGACGAAAACTGCATCGTCACCGCGTGGCTGCCCGCCACCCCCGGCTGCGAGAACGCCCCCGCGCTGGGCTTCCTCGCTCACATGGACACCTCCCCCGCCTTCTCCGGCGAGAACGTGAACCCCATCATCCATGAGAACTACGACGGCGGCGACATCGTCCTGCCCAAGGAGGGCCGGGTCATCCGGGTGGCCGACTTCCCCTACCTGCCCTCCCTCAGGGGCAAGACCCTCATCACCGCCGACGGCTCCACCCTGCTGGGCGCCGATGACAAGGCGGGCATCGCGGGCATTATGACCATGTGCGAGCAGCTCATCGCCGAAAAGCTGCCCCACGGCCGCCTGTGCATCGCCTTCACCCCCGACGAGGAGATCGGCGAGGGCCCCGACCACTTCGACGTGGCCGCCTTCGGCGCCAAGTACGCCTACACCGTAGACGGCGCGCAGGCCGGCGGCATCGAGTACGAGAACTTCAACGCCGCCGCGGTCCGGGTGGACATCACCGGCGTGTCCGTCCACCCCGGTTCCGCCAAGGACACCATGGAGAACGCCCTGCTTATCGCGCAGGAGCTCAACAGCCTGCTGCCCCCCGACCAGATCCCCGCCCGGACCTCCGGCTACGAGGGCTTCTTCCATCTGGACGTGCTGGAGGGTACCACCGCCAGCGCCCGGATGGAGTACATCATCCGGGACCACGACCGGGAAAAGTTCGAGGAGAAGAAGGCCCTCATGGCAAAGGCCGGCAAACAGGTACAGGCCGCCCACCCCACCGCAAAGATCGTGGTGGATATCCGGGACAGCTACTACAACATGAAAGAGCAGCTGGCCGGGTGCATGCACCTCATCGAGAACGCCAAGGAGGCCGCCCGTATGGCGGGCGTGGAGCCGGTGGTGGAGCCCATCCGCGGCGGCACCGACGGCGCGCGGCTGTCCTACATGGGTCTGCCCTGCCCCAATCTGGGCACCGGCGCGGGCAACTTCCACGGCCCGCTGGAGCTGGCCTGCGTGGAGCAGATGGACAGCGTGGTGGAGATCCTGAAAAACATCGTCGCCATGTACGCCAAGGGCTGATAAACGACTTAAAAACACGCAAAAATGCCCCGCAGACTATGTCTGCGGGGCATTTTCTACATCAAAGAAACGACTTTTTCGGTTTGTTTTACACTTCCATGATGACCGGGAGGATCATCGGATTGCGCTTTGTTTTCTTATACAGATAGCCGGACAGGTCACCCTTGATCTCGCCCTTGATGGAGGACCAGTCCCGGATGTTCCGGTCGCGGCAGCGGTCCAGCGCGTCCATGGCCACCCGGCGCAGCTCCTCCAGAAGGCCCTCGGACTCCTTGACGTACACAAAGCCCCGGGTGATGATGTCGGGGCCGGAGATGAGCTGTCCGTCCTCGCCGGACATGGACACCACCACCACGATCATGCCGTCCTGAGCCAGATGCTGGCGGTCCCGCAGGACCACCGCGCCCACGTCGCCCACGCCGTAGCCGTCCACGAACACCTTGCCCGCGGGGACGGTGCCGTTGATCTTGGCGGTCCTGCCCGTCAGCTCGATGACCTTGCCCACGTCGCTGATGACGATGTGCCGGGGGTCCATGCCCATGTCGCGGGCCAGCTTGGCGTGGGTCTTGAGGTGCCGCTGCTCGCCGTGGACGGGGATGAAGAACTTCGGCTTCACCAGCGCGTGGATGATCTTCAGCTCCTCCTGACAGGCGTGGCCGGACACGTGGAGGGGCAGCTCCCGCTCGTTGACCACCTCGGCATCCCGGCGGTAGAGCTCGTTGATGACGTTGCCCATGGAGTTCTCGTTGCCGGGGATGGTGGAGGCGGAGATGATGACCCGGTCGCCGGCCTGGATCTCCACCTGCCGGTGGGTGTTGAAGGCCATGCGGGTGAGGGCGGACATGGTCTCGCCCTGACTGCCGGTGGTGATGATGCAGATCTTGTTCTTGGGCAGGCCCTTGATGTGGTTGATGGCCACCAGCGTACCCTCCGGGACGTTCATGTAGCCCAGTTCCGTGGACACCTTCATGGCGTTCTCCATGCTCCGCCC
>CAKUKL010000095.1 GCA_934662925.1 uncultured Oscillospiraceae bacterium
GTGGAGCGTCAATGAAGGAACTGATCTGCATCGTCTGCCCCAAGGGCTGCCATCTGCGGGTGGACGAGAAAAATGATTACGCCGTCACAGGCAACGGTTGCCCCAGAGGGGCGGAGTATGGTAGAATAGAGCTGACACATCCCACCCGCGTGGTCACCAGCACGGTGAAGTGCCGGGACGCGGGCCATCCCCGCTGCCCGGTGAAAACGAATCAGGCCATTCCCAAGGAGCTGATCTTTCAGGCTGTCCGCGCCCTCGACGGCGTGGAGCTGTCCGCGCCGGTGAAGGTGGGACAGGTCGTGGTGAAGAACGTCTGCGGCACCGGGGCGGACGTTGTGGCCGCCCGGGACATGGACAAGGCGGAGTGAGCGCCGTTCAAATAACAGGTTCAAAGGAGAGTCAGCCATGAGCAAGTATATCCTGGCCCTGGATCAGGGCACCACCAGTTCCCGGGTCATCCTGTTCGACCGGGAGCAGAACATCCTCGGCGTCAGCCAGAAGGAGTTCACCCAGATCTACCCCAGGGAGGGCTGGGTGGAGCACGACCCCATGGAGATCTGGTCCTCCCAGTACGCGGTGATGATGGAGGTCATCGCCCAGTCCGGCGTGGACCCGGCGGACATCGCCGCCATCGGCATCACCAACCAGCGGGAGACCACCATCCTCTGGGACAAGGAGACCGGTCGGCCCATCTACAACGCCATCGTGTGGCAGTGCCGCCGGACGGCGGACATCGTGGACGGCCTGCTGGCCGACGGGCTGGGGGAGCACATCCGCAAGACCACCGGCCTTGTGCCCGACGCCTATTTCTCCGCCACCAAGATCAAATGGATCCTCGACCACGTGGAGGGCGCCCGGGAGCGGGCCGAGCGGGGCGAGATCCTGTTCGGCACGGTGGACAGCTGGCTGGTGTGGAAGCTCACCGGCGGCGCGGCCCACGTCACCGACTACACCAACGCCTCCCGCACCATGCTGTACGACATCCACAAGCTGGACTGGGACGACACCCTGCTCAAGGCGCTGGATATCCCCCGGGCCATGCTGCCCGAGGTGCGCTCCTCCAGCGAGATCTACGGCTACGCCGAGATCCAGGGCGTAAAGGTGCCCATCGCGGGCATCGCCGGCGACCAGCAGGCGGCCCTCTTCGGCCAGACCTGCTTTGAGCCGGGGGACGCCAAGAACACCTACGGTACCGGCTGCTTCCTGCTGATGAACACCGGCGAGGAGCCCTTCGAGAGCAAGAACGGCCTCATCACCACCATCGCCGTGGGCCTCAACGGCAAGGTGCAGTACGCGCTGGAGGGCTCCGTCTTTGTGGGCGGCGCGGTGATCCAGTGGCTCCGGGACGAGATGCGCTTCTTTGCCGAGAGCCGGGACGCGGAGTATTACGCCCAGAAGGTCAGCGACAACGGCGGGGTCTACATGGTGCCCGCCTTCACCGGCCTTGGCGCGCCCTATTGGGATATGTACGCCCGGGGAGCCATTCTGGGTATCACCCGTGGAACGAAGCGGGAGCACATCATCCGCGCGGCGCAGGAATCCATCGCCTATCAGGTGGCCGACCTTGTCCGGGCCATGGAGGCGGACACCGGCCTGCCCCTCAACTCCCTGAAGGCGGACGGCGGCGCCAGCCGGGACCAGTTCCTCATGCAGTTCCAGTCGGACATCATCGACCGTGAGGTCCGCCGCCCGGCCATCCGGGAGACCACCGCGCTGGGCGCGGCCTATCTGGCGGGCCTGTCCACCGGCGTGTGGAGCGGGCTGGACGAGATCCGGCACCTCTGGATGTGCGACACCACCTTTACGCCCGACATGGAGGCCGAGCGGCGGGAGAAGCTGCTGGCCGGCTGGCACAAGGCCGTGGGCCGCAGCCGGGACTGGGCGAAATGACCTGTTGAAAAAGGATCATGTTTCTTTCGTCGCTGCTGCGGCGAAACTCTACGAGGTTTTTTGACACGCGCAAGCGCAGGGCTGATCATAGCCCTGCGCTTTTTTATCGCTGCTGGGTGATTGTAAGAAAAAGAAATAAAATTGGTATTGCATCCAATAAAGAAATAGTGTATAACATAAGCAGATGACCAATGATGCGTCAAACGCGGAATTGGACAGACGGCGGGCATGGGGGCTCCCGGCCGCCGGACAAAAAAGAAAGCGGAGGGAAAACAATGAAAAAGCGCGTGTTATCAGTACTTCTGACCGTGGGTGCGTGCCTGTGCCTGTTTGTCGGCATCGGCGGCGTGGTGTACGCCAAGACCACCCTCAAGGAGATCAAGGCCTATCTGAACTACGAGATTGCCATCAAGCTGGACGGCGAGGAACAGACCATGTACGACGCCAACGGGAACCGGGTCTATCCCGTCACCTACAACGGCACCACCTACGTCCCCATCCGGGCAATCAGCAACATGCTCGGCATCGCCGTAGACTGGGACGGGGCCACCAAGAGCGTCCTGCTGGGCGATCATGCCGCCCTCAAGACCAAGATCACGGACCTGACCTATTATGACCGTAAGCCGCTCACCAATGGACATAGATATGAGATGGTGAACTCCGCAACAGATAATCTGGGCAACTCCTATGTAAATCCGCTGTGTTTGGTGTCGTCCTGTCAGACCAATTACTGGGAGACTTATATTCTGACCCAGGATTACTCCACCTTCAGCGGCACACTGTTCATCGACTATGATGACCGTGACAGCGCCACCACCTGCAACGTGCGCATTTACGGCGACGGCGTTCTGCTGTATGATTCCCCTGTGATGACCAAGGGCGTGCGCCCGGTGGATTTCTCCGTCGACATTCAGGGTGTGGATGAGCTGAAGATCGAGATCAACGGGAAATGGGCCAGCTCCTACAGCTGGCTGGGCGTATACATCGGCAACGGCGTGCTGGAGTGAGCGCCGGGGCCTGAACCGAAGTAAGAAAGGCCGTCTGCCTGCGGGCAGACGGCCTTTCCGCGTCAAAATTCAGATCAGCGCGGTAAAAACGGAGAACAGTACGGCGGTGAGCAGTCCGGCCACCACGGTGGCAAGGCTGCTGATGGCGCCCTGCACCTCGCCCAGTTCCATGGCCTTGGAGGTGCCGATCACGTGGGAGGAGGTGCCGCAGGCCACCCCCACCGCCACCGGATGGGTGATGCCCATGAGCTTGCACACCGGGTGGGCGGTGATGCTGCCGATGATGCCGGTGAGGACAATGGCGGCCACAGAGATGGAGGTCAGGCCCCCGGCCTGACTGGAAAGCTCCATGCCGATGGCGGTGGTGACGGATTTGGGCAGCAGGGTGACATACTGGGCGTGGTCCAGCTCGAAGGCCAGCGCCAGCAGCAGCACCAGCGCCATGCTGGCCACCGCCCCGGACAGGATCCCCGCCAGAATGGCCTTCCAGTTCCGGCGGAGCTGCTGGAGCTGACGGTAGAGGGGGATGGCAAGGCACACGGTGGCCGGGGTGAGGAGATAGCTCACGTAATTCGCGGACTTCTGGTAGTCGGCGTAGTCCCCGCGGGTCAGGAGCAGCAGGGCGATGACGAGGACGCAGGCCACGAGCAGAGGGTTGCACCAGCTCTTACCCGTCTTTTTCCGCAGCCACACGCCGAAGAGGTAGGCCGCCAGCGTCACCGTCAGGCCCAGATAGGTATAGCTGGAAAACAGGTCGCTCATTGCCCGTCAGCCCCCTTTTTCAGCAGCAGCTGGGTCAGCTTGCCGGACAGGATCATGACGATCCACGTGACGGCGGTGACGGCCAGCAAAAAGGGGACGGCAAAGGAGCGCAGGCTGCTCCAGCACTCCACCAGCCCCACGGCGGCGGGGATAAACATGACGGGCATGATCTCCACCAGATAGAGGGCGGTCTGCTCCACCTGCTCCAGCTTCAGCGCGCCGGTGAGCAGCAGGACCAGCATGAGCACCAGCCCGTACACGCCCGCGGGGATGGGCAGGGGGGCGAGGGCGCTGAGCAGCTCCCCCGCCAGCGTCACCGCCCATATAATGACGATTTGTCGGATGATCTTCATTGGGATACCTCGGTTCCGGGAAAATTCGGCACAAACGTGCCGACAGTTCCAGATTTTAGCCCCGGCGGGCGGCGATGTCAACAGCAAAAATAAACATCCCCGATTCCGAAGAAGCGGGGATGTTTCAGCTCGTCGAAAAAGGCAAAGCCTTTTCCGACGAAAAGATTGCGCCCCGCCGCAGCGCACAAAATGTCCACCGTTGTGGCCATTTTGCACGTTTGCGGGGCGAGAAGTGTTTTCTGCCACGCGCATGTCGCGGCAGAAAACAGATTTTATTTCTTTCGCCGCTGCGGCGGCGAAACTCTACGAGGTTTTTCGACAGACTCGTTTGTATCAAAGGTTTTGCAGGGTTTTGCATCCGCGGCGCATACTCGCAAAGGGGCCCCCGCAAGGCTGCCGCCTTGTGGGGAGAGGAGCAGTCCTGACGCCATGTTCCGTTTTCCGCAGGCGGAAAACGGAACATGGCGTCAGGGACTGCGACGACGTCAGGAGACGACGGCGGAGGACTTGGGGGCCGGGAGGATGGCGTGGACAGGGCACTCGGTGATGCACTTGTTGCAGCCGACGCACTTGTCGTAGTCGATCCGGGCCACGTTGCCCCGGACGGTGATGGCCTGCACCGGGCAGCCGCGCTGGCACTTGCCGCAGCCGATACAGCCGGTCTGGCACTGCTTGCGGGTGTCGATAGCCATCAGGTGGTTGGCGCACATGACGATGGGCTTCTTCTCACTGGAGTACAGGAAGATGACCTTCTTGGGGCAGGCCTGCTGGCACTTGCCGCACCCGACGCATTTGTCGGGGTCCACGTGAGCGTGGCCGTCCACCAGCGAGATGGCGCCGGTGGGGCAGACGGCGGCGCAGTCGCCGAAGCCCAGACAGCCGTAGGGGCAGGCCAGCTTGCCGTTGAACAGGGTGTTGCAGGCCTTGCAGGAGGAAATGCCCTGATAGTCATACCGGGGCGGGAGCACGGTGGTCTGGCAGGCCACGACGGCCTTGTGCTGAGTAGCGGCGCCGGCCTCCACACCCATAATGGCGGCAAGGCGCTCGGCCACGGCCTGACCGCCCACGGGGCACAGGTTTACCGGCGCGCCCTCGGCGATGGCCTTGGCATAGGACGAACAGCCCGCGTAGCCGCAGCCGCCGCAGTTGGCGCCGGGCAGGGCGGACTGGAGCTGCTCCACCCGCTCATCCTCGCTGACGGCGAGAAATTTGGCGGCGGCCACCAGCAGGACGGAGCCGATGATACCCAGAATGCACAGCAGGAGAACAGCGGTCAAAATCGGATTCATAATCTCCACCCCTCCCTTAAACGCCGAAGATGCTGTCCACGATGCCCGCGAAGCCGGTGAAGCTCAGGGACACGATGGCGGCAGACACCAGCGTGATGGGCAGGCCCTCAAAGCAGGCGGGGGGCTGCGCGTCTTGCAGGCGGCGGCGGACGCCGGAGAACAGGACCATGGCCAGCAGGAAGCCGAGGCCCGCGCCGAGGGCGCAGATCAGGCTCTCGATATAGCCGTAGCCCTCGTCGATGTTCAGAATGGTCACGCCCAGCACCGCGCAGTTGGTGGTGATCAGGGGCAGGTACACGCCCAGAGCCACATACAGCGGCGGGATGAACTTCTTGAGCACCAGCTCAAGCAGCTGCACCAGCACGGCGATGATGAGGATGAAGGCAATGGTCTGAAGATAGCTCAGATCGAATTTGTCCAACAGCTGCTGGACGGGCCAGGTCACCGCGGTGGCCAGGACCATGACCGCCGTAACGGAAAGGCCCATGCCCACGGAGGAGTCCAGCCGCTTGGACACGCCCAGGAAGGGGCAGATGCCCAGGAAGTTGACCAGCACGTAGTTGTTGGTCAGGATCATGGTAAAGAAGATAATGGCAAGTTTCGCGGCCATGGCTTAGTTTCCCCCTTCCTTGGCGTTTTCGCAGCCCTCGGCGGCGGAGCAGCCCGCGCAGCCGGAGCAGCCCACGCTGCGCTCTTTCTTGTGGCCGGTCTTCGTCTCGATCCAGATGGCCGCGGCCATGAGGACGCCGTACACGAAGAAGCCGCCGGGAGCGGAGGAGAACACGCCCATGGTGTCGAACCCGGCGGGGAGGATCTGCAGGCCGAACCAGGTGCCCATGCCGAGGATCTCACGGATGGAGCCCATGATGACAAGGGTCAGGGTGAAGCCCAGACC
>CAKUKL010000096.1 GCA_934662925.1 uncultured Oscillospiraceae bacterium
GGGTAGACCTGCTCTCTGTCAGCGGACACAAGATCCACGCCCCCAAAGGCATCGGCGGGCTATATGTTCGAAAGGGTCTGCGTCTGCCCCCCTTCGTCCTGGGGGGCGGCCAGGAAGGCTGGATGCGCTCCGGCACCGAGGCCACCGTCCAGCTGGCGGGCTTCGCCGCCGCCTGCGAGGCCGCCATGGCGGACAGGACCCGCATTGAGCGCACCGCCGCCATCAAGGAGTACACGCTGGAGCGGCTCAAGGCCGCCCTGCCCAAATTGGAGGTCATCTCCGCCGGGGATGCGGCCCACATCTGCGCCGTCACTCTGCCGGGCTACAAGAGCGAGGTCATCGTCCGGGTGCTGGGGGATCAGGGCATCTGCATCTCCTCCGGCTCCGCCTGCCACAAGGGCAAGCCCAGCCACGTGTTCGCCGCCCTCGGCCTGCCCAAGCCGTGGCTGGACGGGGCGCTGCGTATCTCCTTCTCCCCGGACAGCACCCGGGAGGAGGCCGACCGGCTCGTCGCGGCCCTGAAGGGCGCGGCGGACAGCCTGTTTACGTCCATGTCCTGAAAAACGTATTATAAATGAAAACAACGAGGTTTTTATGTTCAAAATTTTCAAACGGGAGCCGGGCTTTTACGGCCGCCTGCTGCGGCTGGCGCTGCCCCTGCTGCTCCAGAATCTGATCTCCAACTCCATGAGCCTGCTGGACACCTTCATGGTGGGCACGCTGGGCGAGGGCCCGCTGGCCGGCGTCACGCTGGCCAATATCCCGGTGTTCGTCATCCAGCTGCTCATGTTCGGCATCCAGAGCGGCTCCTCCGTCCTCATCAGCCAGCACTGGGGCAAGGACGACAAGGACACCATCAACCGGGTCATGGGCATCGGCATGTACGCCGCCGGGGGCATCACGCTGCTGTTCGCGCTGGTGATGTGCTTCCTGCCCGCCCAGTTCATGGCCCTTTTCGGCAACGATCCGGAGGTCATCGCCGTGGCCGTCCGGTATGCCCGTATCGTGGGCTGGTCCTATTTCTTCGACAGCTTCGTGCAGGTGTACATCGGCGCCCACCGCGCCATGGGCCGGCCCAATCTGGGCATGTATATCCTCATCGTGTCCATCGTGTGCAACACCTTCCTGAACTGGGTGCTCATCTTCGGCAAGCTGGGCCTGCCCCGGCTGGGGGTAGAGGGCGCGGCGCTGGCAACCCTGATCGCCCGAATCATCTCCTTCACCGTCACGGCGGTCTGGGCGGTGCGGGACAAGGCGTTCCGCATCAACCCCGCCCTCCTGCTCCGCCCCGGCGGCGCGGCGGTGAAAAAGTTCGTCCGCTACGCTACCCCCGTGGTGTGCAACGAGACGTTCTGGGGTCTCGGCACCTCCCTGTTCCCCACCATCATGGGCCACATGGACGGCTCCAAGGAAATTCTGGCGGCCTATGCCATCGCGGGCAACATCACCAACCTGTGTACCGTGGGCATCTTCGCCATCGCGGGCACCGCCGCCATCGTCATCGGGCAGGAGATCGGCTCCGGCCACAAGGAACGGGCCTACGATCTGGGCGCGCTGCTCAACACGCTGGCCTTCCTGTTCGGTCTGGTCGCGGGCGGCCTGTTTCTCATCCTGCTCCATGTGTTCATCGCGCCGGTGCTCTACCCGCTGTTCAAGCTGTCCGCCGGGGCGGGGGAGATCTGCACCCTCATGCTCACCGTTACCTTCTGCATGATCCCCCTGCGCTCCTTCGACTCCACCAATATCGTGGGCGTGCTCCGGGGCGGCGGCGACGTCCGCATGGCCACCCTCATCGACCTGACGCCCCTGTGGGCGGTGGCCATTCCGCTGGCGGCGCTGTCCGGTCTGGTGTTCAGGCTGGGCATCCTGTGGGTGTATCTGGCTATGTCGTCGGAAAACATCATCAAGTGCACCTTCGGCGTGATCCGCTTCCGCAGCAAAAAGTGGATCCACGACGTGACGGTGACGGGAGAATAAGCTGTCGCCCGCCGAAAAAGGCAGAGCCTTTTCCGGCGAAAAGATTGCGCCCCGCCGCAGCGGCGGCGAAATGCCGCAAGGGGTTACTGCTCTGATGCAACTGAAAGTAAAAATCCGGGAACGCGATGCGTTCCCGGATTTTTGCTTACCATATAACCTTACAGCCCCACGTTCACCACGGCGTCGTAGCCGTCCCGGACGGCCATCATGACGTTCTTGGCCTGACGGGCGTCGCCCACCACGTAAAAGGTATTCACCAGCGGGCGCAGGCGCTCCACCTCGTCGGAGCGGGAGCGCATACCGGCGGCCAGCACCACGCTGTCGCAGGGGAAGGTCTCCTCCGTGCCGTCGGCGTGGCGGACGGTGACGCTGTCCTTGGTGATGTTGGTGCAGCTGGAGCTGGTGAGCACCCGGATATCCCGCTCCTCCACCTCGTGATGGAGCCAGAGGAAGGGGTACTTCAGACAATCGGCGGCGATGTCGTCCTGAAGCTCCACAATGGTGACATTGTGGCCCAGATCGGCGAGGTACACGCTCTCCTCACAGCCGATCATGCCGCCGCCGATGACGGTGACGTTCTTGCCCAGCGGGGTGTCGCCCATGAGGTCCGCGCCGAAGATGACGTTCTCGCCGTCCGCGCCGGGGATGGGGGGCGTGATGGGCAGAGCGCCCACGGCGGCGATGAGCACGTCGGGCTTCACTTCGGCCACCACGGACTCGTCCACGCGGGTGTTGAGCCGCACGTCGATGGCGGGATTCTCCGTCACCTTGCGGATCTGGCTGTCGCGGTAGCGCTTCATGGTCAGCTTGTTGTGGGCGCCGTTGTCGGCAAACTTCAGCGCGCCGCCCAGAACGGGCCGCTCCTCGCACAGCACCACCTCGTGGCCCCGCTCCGCCGCAGTGAGGGCGGCTTCCATACCGGCGGGGCCGCCGCCGGCGATGAGGATCTTCTTATGCTGCCGGACGGGCAGGGGATGGAAGAAGTCGCACTCCCGGCCGATGATGGGGTTGACGGCACAGCGCATGCCCTTGAAAGCGATCATATTGCTCATGCAGTCGGAGCACCGCAGGCAGGGGGTGATGTCCTGCTCCCGGCCCTCGATGATCTTCCGGGGCAGGAAGGGGTCGGCCACAAGGCCGCGGCCAATGGCGATGCAGTCGGCGTCGCCGCTCTCCAGCGCGTCCTCCATCTGCTCCGGGAAGTTGTACGCGCCCACGGAGCACACGGGGGTCTTGACGTGCTTTTTGATCTCAGCGGCCAGATTGCGGTTTTCCATGTCGTTCTCGAAGGGGCCGGGGTGCATCTTGACGCAGGAGTAGTCCACCTGCTGGGTGCCGGCGGAGACGTGGATCAGGTCCACCTTGCCGTCCAGCGCCTTGGCGATCTCCACGCCGAAGTCCAGCCCGTAGCCGCCGGGAGTGCGCTCCGCGCCGGAAATGCGCACCTCGATGGGGAAGTTTTTGCCCACGGCAGCACGGATCTCGTCGATGCACAGCAGCAGGAAGCGCAGACGGTTCTCCACGCTGCCGCCCCACTTGTCCGTCCGGAAGTTGGTCAGCGGGGACAGGAACTGGTGGATGAGCCAGCCGTGGCCCGCATGGACGGTGACCATGTCGAAGCCGTAGTGCTTGGCGGTGGCCGCGGCCTGGCCGAACATCTTGGCGGCGTGGAGGATCTCCTCCTCCGTCATGGCCCGGACCTCGTCGCCCCAGCTGTCCACATAGGCGGAGGGGCCGGCGGGCGTCTTACCCAGGAACTCGGGGGCGCACAGCGCACCGCCGTGGTCCAGCTCGGCGGAGGCCGCCGCGCCGTGGGAGTGGATGGTGTCCACCAGCTTGCAGAAGGTGGAGGAATTGCGGGGATCGTCGATTCCGATCTGCTCGGGGTGGGACTTGCCGTTGGCCAGATCCACGATGACCTCGCCCACGCACACCACCGCCGCGCCGCCCGCGGCCCGGAGCTTGTAGTACTCATAGGCTTCCTTGGTGTACTTAGTGTCCGGCCCCAGCTCAGACAGGGAGGTGGGGGCGGAGAAAATGCGGTTCTTCAGCGTCAGCCCCGCCAGCTTGATGGGACTGAGCAGCTTGGGATATTTCGTTTCCATAAATATTCTCCTTCTTTTTCCCGTTTCTCAGCGGCCGGGCTGATGCTCCGGGATGCGGGGGTCGTTGTAGCGGTGATCCTCGTCCAGCGTCTCGTAGGGCTCCGGCCATATCACGTCCCGCTGGGGCGTCTGGAGCAGGCTGTAGGGCTTGTGCCAGGGGCCGGGGTAGGTGATGTTGGGCGAGCCCAGCACCACGGGAGGGGGAGGGGGAGAGTTGGGATCGGTGCGGCGGGCGTACTCCTCGGCGGCCCAGTCGCGGTAGTCGAGGTCGCCCATGATGTCGGGGCACACCTGCTCGTTGAGGTATTTGAGCTGGCCGTCCTTCTCGTCGATGACGAAGTCGGAACCGTAGCGCTCCCACATGATGTGGCACCACTTGGCACCGTCGGCGTCCAGCGTGGAGTTGATGGCGCCGGGGGTGACGAAGGAGCCGCGGACGCTCTTGCCGTCGTCGGCCACCTCAATGACGTCGCAGGTCAGGGTGTGGACGGAGCACTCCATCAGGGGCCGGTAGTCCTTGCCGGCGATCTCGGGGTATTTGTCCACCTTCTCCATGAAGTTCTTCATGCCCATGATCTCGTAGTCGGTGATGTTGCCGTGCCAGACCTGATCGAAGCCCACCATGCAGCCGAAGAAGTGGCCCCAGCCGCAGTCGTCGGTGTGGACCCAGAGCTGGTCGTACTCCGTGGCGCCGTCGCAGCGGGCGTGGAGATACTGGTGCCGGGCCTTGACGTTTTCCGCCTCCTGGCTCAGTCCCGCGTTATGGATCCGCTGGGACAGGGACAGATGCTTTTTCATTTATAATTCCTCCCCTCGCCTGCGCGCATGCCGATGACCTCGGGGGGCTTGTAGCCCTCGGGGCCGTAACTGATGTCGTCCGTGAACGTCTTGTAGTCCTTGGGCGGCATGGGCGGGTAGTTGTCCCACCAGTTGAAGGTCACGTCGTGGGTGAGCATCTCGACGGTGGGGCGGCCGAACTCCCGGCGCACCGGGTTGGTGGAGTCGGCGGACCAGTCCTCGTACACCGGGTACTCGCCGTAGTCGTGGCCGGCCTGGCAGTCCACATCGGTGGAGATGACAATGTGCCAGATCTTCCAGCCGTCCTCTTCCCGGACGAAGTCCGCGGCCACCTTGCCCAGCATCCACTGGACATGGGCGGTGCCGTCGGCCTGCGCCATGGCCTCGTTGCCGATGGAGTACCACAGACCCTTGGCGGTCTTGCCGTCCTCGGCCAGCTCCACAAGGCCGGTGGTCAGGGGATGGGCGTACATGTTGCCCATGTTGACCTCGGCGGCGCCGTTGGCCTTCTTCTGCTCCTCCAGCGCGGCGGCGTGGGCGTCTACATAGTACCTGCGGATCTCGTCCATGCCCACGTAATAGCCCCAGTTGGAGCCGTAGGAGGCGGTCTTCTGATGCTCCGGCTCCTGCACCCACATGGTGCGCAGCTCCTCATCCCGGAGGTCGGCGGTCTGGAGAAACACCCGCTTGTTCATCAGCGACTTGACGTCCTCCACGTCCCAGATGCGGAGGATCTGCTCCTCATCGGTAAATTTTTTGTTCATCATGTTCACGCCCCTCCTTTCAAACGCCGTAGCTGAAGGTGTCGCCGAAGGTACCGTAAGGCTCCGGCACCCGGGGAGACGCCGTCAGCGGACGGCTGGCGGAGTACATCTCCCGGTTCACCCGGGCCACGGTGTACTCCGGCATCTTAAACTCGCCCAGCGCCGCGAATTCCGGCAGCGCGGGCAGCGGCTCCGCCGCCCGGCCCCAGTCGGTGCCGCAGCGGGCGTCCACGTCGTTGGTGAACTGGAGGTGCCAGATCTTCCAGCTGTCGCCCTCCCGGACGAAGTCGGCGGCGAAGAAGCCCCAGGTCCAGCTGGAGGTGGGGCCGCCGGTGGTGACCTCCGCGTGGCTGCCCCAGCAGTACCAGAGGCCCTTGGCGGTCTCGCCGTCCTCGGCCACCTCGATGACCGGGTCGGCCACGGGGTAGTCCCGGAAGGTGCCGATGCCGAAGATCTCGTCGGCGCTCTTGTCCCCGATCTCCTCGGGGAACTTCTTCTGGAGCAGCTCCGCCA
>CAKUKL010000097.1 GCA_934662925.1 uncultured Oscillospiraceae bacterium
CGGCCCCCCAGCCTCCCGGGCCGGGGTTCCCGGAGCATGCTCCGTCGGTGTATAACGTAACTGTTTTCATTTGATCCTCCCGGGGCCATTTTATACGCGCTTCAAAACTTTTTCATGATCTCCCGCTTCTTCTCCCGGTACTCCTCGTCGGTAAGCAGACCGGCGTCCCGCAGGGTCTCCAGCTGCTCCAGCTTCCGCTGGGGCGACAGGGCGACGGAACGGATGTGGTCGTGCTCCTGACCGGCGGGCTGATACGTCCGCCGGTCTCCCCGCTGACTTTCCGCCGGACGGGGCGCGGCGGAGGATGCGGGCCGGGCAGGCTCCTGCCCGTCGGTCCGGCGGCGGCTGGCGGGTTTGCCCGCCATGCTCTTGACGGCAATGCCGATAAAATACACGCAGAACAGGATCCACACCAGCCCGAAAATGGGCACGTTGGGCAGCAGCATCACGACGCCGATCACAAGAAACACGATGGACACGATCAAAAACGGGAGCATCACCAGCCCGTTAGCATTGCCCCGGTTCCGGCTGTTCCGCCGGTCATCATTCATCCCGGCCATGGCTTACTCCTGATTTTCCACAGTCTCCGCGATTTCTGCGGAAGTTTCCGCCGGCTCCTTATCGGCCAGCGCCATGGCGATGACGCTGTCGCCCTCCTCCTTCAGGCGCATGACGATGACGCCCTGCGTGGCGCGGCCCGCGATGCGGATGGAGTCCACATCCGTGCGGATGAGGGTGCCGGACTGGGTGACCAGCAGCAGATCTTCGCTGCCGTCCACCACCTTGATGCCCACCACAGGGCCGGTCTTTTCCGTGATCTCATAGTTCTTCACGCCGAGACCGCCGCGGTTGGTGATGCGATACTCCTCCACGGGGGTGCGCTTGCCGTAGCCCTTCTCGGTGATGGACAGCACGCAGGCCCCGTCTCTGGCCCGGGCGGCGCCCACCACGTAGTCGCCCTCACGCAGGCGGATGCCCCGGACGCCCACGGCGGTGCGGCCGGTGGGCCGGACGTCGTTTTCGTCGAAGCAGACGGCCATGCCGTCGTGGGTGGCGATGAATATCTTCTGGTTTCCGTCGGTCTCCCGGACCTCAATGAGCTGGTCACCCTCCTCCAGCGTCAGGGCGCGGATGCCATTGTTCCGGAGGTTTTTCAGCGCCGTGACGGCCAGACGCTTCACCGTGCCGTTCCGGGTGACCATGGTGAGGAACCGGTCCTCGTTGCTGAGGTCCCGGGTGTGGATCATGGCGGACACCTTCTCGTCGCCGTCCACCTGAAGAATATTGACGATGTTATTGCCCCGGGCGGTGCGGCCCGCCTCCGGGATCTGATAGCCCTTCTTGCGGAACACCCGTCCCTTGTCGGTGAAGAAGAAAATATGGTCGTGGGTGGAGGCGGTGAACACGGTGTTCACGTAGTCCTCCTCCCGGGTGGACATGGATTTCTTGCCCATGCCGCCCTTGCCCTGAGCCGCGTACTCGCTGGCGCTGGTGCGCTTGATGTAGCCGTTGGCGGTCATGGTAAAGACGCACTGCTCCTCCTCGATGAGGTCCTCCACGTCCAGATCGTCCTCGGCAAAGCCGATCTCGGTCTTGCGGTCGTCGCCGTACTTGTCCCGAATCTCGGTCAGCTCGTCCTTGAGAACACCGCGGAGCATCCCCTCGTCGCTGAGCAGCTGGTTATAATAGGCGATTTTCTTTTCCAGCTCCTGATACTCGGCCTCCAGCTTTTCTTTTTCCAGTCCCTGCAGGCGCTTGAGCTGCATGTCCAGAATGGCCTGGGCCTGCACGTCGGACAGGCCGAAGCGGTTCATCAGGTTTTCCTTGGCGTCGTCGTAGCTCTCCCGGATGATGCGGATGACCTCGTCAATGTTGTCCTGCGCGATGAGCAGGCCCTCCAGCAGATGGGCGCGCTCCTGCGCCTTCCGCAGGTCGTACCGGGTGCGCCGGGTGATGACCTCTTCCTGAAAGGCGATATACTCGTCCAGCATCTGCCGCAGCGTCAGCGTCCGGGGGTGCAGGTGGCCGTTCTGCTTGACCAGCGCCAGCATGACCACGGCGAAGGTGGTCTGCATCTGGGTCTGGGCGAACAGGCGGTTGAGGGTCACCTGCGGGTTGGCGTCCTTTTTCAGCTCGATGACGATGCGCATACCCTTCTTGCCGTCGGACTCGTCCCGCAGGCCGGAAATGCCTTCCAGCCGCTTTTCCTTCACCTGATCGGCGATGTTCTCCACCAGACGGGATTTGTTCACCTGATAGGGCAGCTCGGTGACGATGATGCGGGTGCGGCCGTTGCCGAACTCCTCCATCTCCGTCCGGGCGCGGACGCGGATGTGGCCCTTGCCGGTGCCGTAGGCGGCGCGGATGCCGGAGCGGCCCATGATGATGCCCCGGGTGGGGAAATCCGGGCCCTTGATGTGCTCCATCAGGTCATCCAGCGTGGCGTTCTCGTTGTCGAGGATGCAGATGACGGCATTGATGACCTCCCGCAGGTTGTGGGGCGGGATGTTGGTGGTCATGCCCACGGCGATGCCGGAGGAGCCGTTGACCAGCAGATTGGGGAACCGGGAGGGCACCACCTGCGGCTCCTTCAGGCTCTCGTCAAAGTTGGGGTCCCAGTCCACAGTGTCCTTGTCGATGTCCCGCATGAGCTCGTTGCACATTTTGGACATCCGGGCCTCTGTATAACGGTAGGCGGCGGGGGGGTCGCCGTCCACGGAGCCGAAGTTGCCGTGTCCGTCCACCAGCGGATACCGCATGGAGAAGTCCTGAGCCAGACGGACCATGGCATCGTACACGGAGGCGTCGCCGTGGGGATGGTATTTACCCAGCACGTCGCCCACGCAGGTGGCGGACTTCTTGAAGGGCTTGTCCGAGGTCAGGCCCGTCTCGTACATGGAGTAGAGGATGCGCCGGTGAACGGGCTTCAGACCGTCCCGCACGTCGGGCAGAGCGCGGCCCACGATGACGGACATGGCGTACTCGATGTACGCGCTCTCCATCTCGTGCTCCAGATTGATATTTACTATTTTCTGATTGGGAAACGTAATGTCCCGGGTCAGGTAATCGTCTTTATTGGGCATCTTTGAGGTTCCTCCTCTGCGCTTGTGTGTCGCTTAATAGTCAAGGTTGATGGCCTTCGCCGCGTTCATTTCGATATACTCCCGGCGGGGCTCCACCTTCTCGCCCATGAGCAGGGTGAAGATCTCGTCCGCCCGCACCGCGTCCTCCATGGTGATGCGCTTGAGGGTGCGGGTCTCGGGATTCATGGTGGTGTCCCAGAGCTCGTGGGCGTCCATTTCGCCCAGACCCTTGAACCGGCTGATGTCCACCTTGGCGTTGGGGTTGTCGCCCCGCAGCTCGGCGGAGATGGCGTCCCGCTCCTCCTCGGAGAAGGCCAGCCGGGTGGTCTTGCCCCGGGTGAGCTTGAACAGCGGCGGCACGGCGGCGTACACATAGCCCCGCTCCACCAACGGCCGCATGAAGCGGAAGAAGAACGTCAGCAGCAGCGTCCGGATGTGGGAGCCGTCCACATCGGCATCGGCCATGATGATGACCTTATGATAGCGCAGCTTGCTCTCGTCGAACTCGTCGCCCAGACCCGCGCCCAGCGCGGTGATGACGGGCTGGAGCTTATCGTTGCCGTAAATTTTGTCCGCCCGGGCCTTCTCCACGTTGAGCATCTTGCCCCACAGGGGGAGAATGGCCTGGAACCGGGAGTCCCGGCCCTGCTTGGCGGAGCCGCCGGCGGAGTCGCCCTCGACGATGTAGATCTCGGTGAGGGACGCGTCCCGCTCATTGCAGTCGGCCAGCTTGCCGGGGAGGGTCGCGCCGTCCAGCGCGTTTTTCCGGCGGATGTTCTCCCGGGCCCGGCGGGCGGCCTCCCGGGCGCGGTTGGCCATCATGGCCTTGTCCAGAATGGCCCGGCCCACGGCGGGGTTCTCCTCGAGGAACTGCTCCAGCTTGTCGCTGACGATGTTGTTCACCAGCGTGCGGATCTCGCTGTTGCCCAGCTTGGCCTTGGTCTGACCCTCGAACTGGGCCTCGGTGAGCTTGACGGAGATGACGCAGGTCAGGCCCTCCCGGCAGTCCTCGCCGGACACCTTATCGTCCCCCTTGAGGATGCCCGCCTTTTTGCCGTAGGCGTTGAGCACATTGGTGAGGGCCCGCTTGAAGCCCTCCTCGTGCATGCCGCCCTCGGGAGTGTGGACGTTGTTGGCAAAGGAGACGATGATCTCGTTATAGCTGTCGTTGTACTGGAGGGCGATCTCCGCCATGGAATCGTCCTTCATGCCGGACATGTAGACCACGCCGTCGTGGATGGCGGTCTTGTTCTTGTTGATGAAGGTGACGAACTCCCGGATGCCGCCCTCGTAGTGCATGGTCTCCTCCTGCTCCTGCCCGGGGCGGCGGTCGGCCATGAGGATCTTCACTCCGGCGTTGAGGAAAGCCTGCTCCCGCATGCGCTTGTGGAGGGTCTCGTAGTCGTAGACGGTGTCCTCGAACATCTCGGGGTCGGGCTTGAAGGTGACTTCGGTGCCGGTGTGGTCGGTGGTGCCCACGATCTTCATTTCCTGGGTGATATTGCCCCGGGAGAACTTCATCTCGTAGATATTGCCGTTTTTGTGAACCCGCACCTCCAGCCACTCGGACAGGGCGTTGACCACGGACGCGCCCACGCCGTGCAGGCCGCCGGACACCTTGTAGCCGCCGCCGCCGAACTTGCCGCCGGCGTGGAGCACGGTATAAACGACTTCCAGCGCGGGCCGTCCGGTCTGCTGCTGGATATCCACGGGGATGCCGCGGCCGTTGTCGGTGACCCGGATCACGTCGCCGTCCAGGATCTCCACCGTGATCTTGTCGCAGTAGCCCGCCAGCGCCTCGTCGATGGCGTTGTCCACGATCTCGTACACCAGATGGTGCAGACCGGAGGACGAGGTGGAGCCGATATACATGCCCGGACGCTTCCGGACGGCCTCCAGTCCCTCCAGCACCTGGATCTCAGACGCGCCGTACTCGTGCTCGACGGCGGTGGGATTGTTCTGTTCCATCAAATCAGACATAGAAAAACCTCCATGGGAAAATTACAGATCGTAAATGCCGCCGCTCTCCGCCCGGCGGAGCAGCGTGGCCGTGTTGAGCTGGGTGACGTACACCGTGGGCGGGCCGTCCTCCTCCTGACAGAGCACAAAGGACCGGGGCAGGTCGTCGCCCACCGTCACCAGCCGTCCCTCCTGCTCCGCCAGCTCCAGAAAACGGCGTGTCCGGTGGGACCAAGTTGTATTATCAAGGTCAAATATGCCGAGGACTGCGTCCTCCGGCACCATGACCGATTGACCTAAGTGAAGAAACATCTTTTTGTCTCCCCGCAAAGCAAGGCTTTGCGGGGACCCCTTTTTTATTTTAATGCTCGCCCGAAGTGAATTCGGGCTCCGCCAGGATTTTTGCTTTGCAAAAATGCCTGTACGGCGCACCCGCGCCGGTATCAGGTGTTCATCACACCAGTCTGCCGTCTATGATATGGAACGCCGCACCGGAACGCAGCTGGATGAGCTTTTCCTCTTCGCAGCAGGTGATGAACACCTGACCGGAGGTGATGCGGTTCAGGACAAATTCCTGCCTGCGGCCGTCCAGCTCGCTGAGCACGTCGTCCAGCAGCAGCACCGGCCACTGGCCCGTGTCACCGTAGAAGATCTCCCGGGCCGCCAGCTTCAGCGCCAGCGCCGCCGTCCGGGTCTGGCCCTGTGAGGCGTAAGCCTTCGCCGGATTTCCGTCGATGTCCACGGCCAGATCGTCCTTGTGTGGCCCGGACAGGCACAGCCGCGCGTCGATCTCCGCCTGACGGTGCCGCTCCTGATGCTCCAAAAGCTGGGGCAGCAGCTCCTTCGGGCTGCGCTCCGGGTCGGTGACGGTGGATACCGTCTCGTACCGCAGCTCCATTTTTTCCGACCCGCCGGAGCAGGCCGCGTGGATGGCGGGGGCCGTCTCCCGCAGCCGCCGGATGAAATGGGCGCGGTAATGGATCAGGAT
>CAKUKL010000098.1 GCA_934662925.1 uncultured Oscillospiraceae bacterium
GTGTAGGACAGGTTGTCCAGCGCGGGCTTCACGGCGCTCACCTGCTCCTCCGTGATGCCCAGCCGGGCCATGTAGGCCCGGTGGATGCTCATCTCGCCGTTGAGGATGTTTTCCACATTGTGGGCGAAGGTCTGCATGAGGCCCCGATCCCGGGCCTTGAACACGCCGAGGGCGAACACCCGGGCGTAATCGAAGAGATACAGGTAGTCCTGCAACATGAAATACTGAAATTTTTCGCGGGGGAGGGTACCGTCCCCAATGCCGGTGACAAAGGGGTGGCTCAGGCACTGCGCCCAGATGGGCGCGGCGGCCTCGTGGAGCCGGGCGGAAAAGGATGCGCTCATGTCAGCCCTCCTCCCCGATGTAGACGCTCTTCAGGTCGAAGAGGTGGTTCATGGGCCCCCGGCCCCGGCCAAGGTCCAGCATGGCCCCCAGCGCGCCGGAGATATAGGCCTTGGCCCGCTCCACCGCCGTCTCCAGTTCCATGCCTTTGGCCAGATTGGAGGCGATGGCGCTGGACAGGGTGCAGCCGGTGCCGTGGGTGTTGGGGTTGTCGATGCGGACGCCCCGGAACCAGCGGACTCCGCCGTCCTTCCACAGGAGGTCGTTGGCGTCGTTCAGGTCGTGGCCGCCCTTGCACAGGACGGCGCAGCCGTAGGCTTCGCCGATCCGCCGCGCCGCCGTCTCCATGTCGCCGGGGCTGCGGATGTCCATCCCCGCCAGCAGCTCCGCCTCCGGGATGTTTGGGGTCAGGACCTCCGCCAGCGGCAGCAGCCGCTCCTTCAGCGCGCCCACGGCGTCCGGCCGCAGCAGCGCCGCGCCGGAGGTGGCCACCATGACGTGATCCACCACGATATGCCGCGCACCGTACTGCGTGAGCCTGTCCGCGATGACGGCGATGAGGTCCGCGGAGGACACCATGCCGATCTTCACCGCGTCGGGGAAAATATCGGTAAACACGGCGTCCAGCTGGTGTTCGAGAAACTGCGGAGTGGATTCCAGAATGTCAGTGACGCCGGTCGTGTTCTGGGCAGTCAGCGCCGTGACGGCGCTCATGGCGTATACGCCGTTGGCCGTCATGGTCTTGATGTCTGCCTGAATACCGGCGCCTCCGCTGGAATCGCTTCCGGCGATCGTCAATGCTGTTCTCATTTGTATGCTCCTTTCGTCTGACAGCAATGATTTTGTAGAGCGACAGAAGGTGGTGCCCCCGGTCTGCCGCTATAGGAGCCGCTTCCCCGGCCGTGCGTCCTGTCGGAACGGTCAGGCTGCGGATACGGCTCCGAAGATCAGCGCGTAACGGCGCTGAGTGCTTCCTGTTTCAGAGTCCTCGCGGCCCCCGCGATGTCGTCCGCGCCGAAGAGGGCGGAGATCACCGCCACGCCGCGCATCCCGCCGCCCCGCAGCTCACGGATGTTGTCCAGCGAGATGCCGCCGATGGCCACGGCGGGGATGGTCACGCTGGCGCAGATCTCCCGGAGCTGCGCCGCGGTGATGCGGACGGCGTTTTTCTTGGTGGGCGAGGGGAACACCGCCCCCACGCCCAGATAGTCCGCCCCGGCGGCCTGGGCCGCCCGGGCCTGCGCCACGGTCTTGGCCGTGGCGCCGATGATGAAGTCCCGGCCCGCCCGGGCCCGGATCTCCGCCACCGGGGTGTCTTCGATGCCCACGTGGACGCCGGCCGCGCCGCTTTTCAGCGCCACGTCCACATTGTCGTCGATGAAGAGGGGCACGCCGTACCGGCGGCACAGCGCCCCCACCTCCATGGCTTCCGATATGAAAGCGTCCTCCGGCAGCCCCTTTTCCCGGAGCTGCACCATAGTCACGCCGCCCCGCAGGGCGTCCTCGATCTGTTCCAGCAGCGTCTGCCGCCCCACCCACGCCCGGTCCGTCACGGCGTAGAGCAGCAGCTGATCCGCGCAAAAGTTCATGTGTCTCCCTCCGCTCTCTCAAATGCGGCAAAATAGGCCGCCGGGTCGGCGCACTCCATGGCCCCGCTCATGACGCAGGCCCCCGCCGCCCCCTGCGCCCGGACGGCGGCGATGTTGTCCGGCCCGATGCCGCCGATGGCGTACACCGGGATGGACACCGCCCCGCACACCTCATGCAGGAACTCCAGCCCTCGGGGGGGCAGGCCGGGCTTACAGCCGGTGGCGAAAATGTGCCCGGCGGTGACGTAGGTGCAGCCCAGCAGTTCCGCCTCCCGGGCCTCTTCTACACTGTGGCAGGACGCGCCGAGCATTTCGAAATGCTTCCGCTCCTCCCCGCTCATGTCCCGCAGGACGTGCATGGGCACGTGGAGGGCGGGTGCGTCCAGCGCCAGCGCCGTCCGGACGAAGCTGTGGAGGATGCAGTTCACGCCCCGGGCCTTGCAGACGGCCATGACCCGGGCCGCGAGGGCCTCGTACTCAAGTTCCGGAAGGTCCTTTTCCCGCAGGATGATCCCCCGGGGGCGGCAGGCGGCCAGCGCGTCTACCCGCTCCAGGAAGTCCCCCCGGCACAGCTTCCGGTGGGTCACACACAGCAGCTCAGACATAGAGATAGTCGTTCAGGACGGGCTGGAGCCCCTCCGCCGCGATGTCCGCGTACATTTTCTCCATGCTGCGGCCGTCGTTGATCTCGAACTGTTCGTCTCCGGCCTCGCCGTCCGTCTCCTTTCCGGTGTACTTCTGCTCGTGGTCGCCAATGCCGGTGGACACGCCGGCGGACACCTTGGTGGCGGCGATCTTCACGATGCCGTTGCGGAAGGACGCGCTCTCCCGGGAGGACACGGTGATACCCACGAAGGGCAGGAACATGCGGTAGGCGCACAACACCTGACAGAGCTGCTTCTCCCCCACATCCAGCGGGTTGATCTTATCATTGTTAATGATGGGCCGCAGCCGGGGACAGGACAAGGACATCTCCGCCTGCGGGTACTTGCGCTGCAAATAGTAGACGTGGAGGGCGCTGGCCAGCGCGTCCCGCCGGAAATCGCTCAGCCCCAGCAGCGCCGAGAACCCCGCGCCCCGCATCCCGCCCCGGAGGGCCCGCTCCTGCGCGTCGAAACGGTAGGGCCATACCCGCTTGTGGCCCATAAGGTGAAGAGTCTCGTACTTTTCGATGTCGTAGGTCTCCTGAAACACGGTGACGTAGTCCGCGCCGCATTCGTGGAGATAGCGGTACTCGTCGGTGTTGACGGGGTAGATCTCCAGCCCCACCATGCGGAAGTACTTCCGGGCCAGTCTGCAGGCCTCGCCGATGTACTCCACGCCGCTCTGCGACCGGCTCTCGCCGGTCAAAAGCAGGATCTCCTCCATGCCGGAGTCGGCGATGACCTTCATTTCCTTTTCGATCTGCTCCATGGTGAGCTTCATGCGCCGGATGTGGTTGTAGCAGTTGAAGCCGCAGTACACGCAGTAATTTTCGCAGTAGTTGGCGATATAGAGAGGCGTGAAGAGATACACCGTGTTGCCGAAGTGGCGGCTGGTCTCCACCCGGGCCCGCTGGGCCATTTCCTCCAGAAAGGGCTCCGCCGCCGGGGACAGGAGGGCCTTGAAGTCCTCCAGCGTGCAGGTCTCGCGCTCCAGCGCCGCCCGCACATCCCGTGCGGTGTAGACGGAGTAGTCGTAGCCGTTCACCTGCTCCATGACCTTCCGGCAGACGTCCGATTCGATCTGCTCCATGCCGGGCAGGTACTCCATGGGGTCTTTTCTGCTGGATGGGTCGTTTTCCAGACGGTGCTTTTTCGCCAGCGCCGCCTCCGACAGGTATTCAGAGTCCACAAGGAACTGGTTTTCCATGCGTCCCGCCCCCTTAGTCCCGCAGGAAGCCCGTCAGCGGGTCAGAGGCGGAGGCTCCCCGGGTCAGCACCCGGCCAAGGCCGGAGAGATAGGCCTTCCGGCCCGCCTCGATGGCCTGACGGAAGGCCGCCGCCATCAGGGGCAGGTCCCCCGCCGTGGCCAGCGCCGTGTTGGCCATGATGGCCGCCGCGCCCATCTCCATGGCCTCGCATGCCTGAGAAGGGCGGCCGATGCCCGCGTCCACGATGATGGGCAGGTCGATCTCGTCGATGAGGATCTGGATGAAATCCCTTGTGGCAAGGCCCTTGTTGGAGCCGATGGGCGCAGCCAGCGGCATGACGGCCGCCGCCCCGGCATTGGCAAGGTCCCGGGCTGTATTCAGGTCGGGGTACATGTACGGCATGACCACAAAGCCCTCTCGGGCCAGCGTCTCTGTGGCGCGGATGGTCTCCTGATTGTCGGGCAGCAGGTACTTGGAGTCCCGCATGATCTCGATCTTCACAAAGTCGCCGCAGCCCAGCTCCCGGGCCAGCCGGGCGATACGCACCGCCTCCTCGGCGTTCCGGGCGCCGGAGGTATTGGGCAGAAGGGTCACGCCCTCGGGAATGTAGTCGAGGATATTCTCCTGCTCCCGGGTGTTGGCCCGGCGGACCGCCAGCGTGATGATCTCCGCCCCGGCGTCCCGCACCGCGGCTTCGATGAGCTTCAGCGAATATTTGCCGGAGCCGAGAATAAAGCGGGAGGAAAATCCGTGCCCGCCGATCACCAGTTTATCCTGATCTGTCGTCATATCAAAATCCCTCTTTCCGTAAAATCAAAATCATCGTCACGGCTCCGTCTCGCCGGTCAGCAGGCGGATGATCATGTGGGCCTCGTGGGCGGCGCACACCAGCACCCGGGAGGACACCAGCCCGCTCCCGTCGTCCACGTCCGACGTGCCGTCGCCGCAGAGATAGAACCGCTTCGTTACTCGGCGGGTGGAAATACGGTTGGCCGAGTCGAACCCGGCCATGCCCGACGCCGCCACCAGATACTTATTCGGGAACCGCTCCAGCACGCCGTTGACCAGCATGGCCTTGGCCTCCGGCCGGTCGAAGGCCTCGCAGATCACGTCCGCGCCCGCCAGAAGCGTTTCAAAATTGTCCTCCGTGATGCGCTCCGCGTGGGGTTCAAGCTCCGTATAGGGCGCGATGGCCCGGAGGTTTTCCGCCAGCGCCGCCGCTTTCAGCTCGCCCACCTGACGGGCCAGATACTGCTGGCGGTTCAGGTTGGACACGTCCACCCGGTCGAAGTCGATGAGGATGAGCCGCCCCACCCCCGCCCGGGCCAGCGCGATGGCCACGTTGGAGCCAAGGCCGCCGAGACCGCAGACGGCCACCGTCGCGGCGCACAGTTTCCGCTGGCGCTCCGCGCCATGCTTTTCCGCCAGCGCCCGCAGAAATTCCTCTCTCGTGGGAATCGCACCCATATCAGCCGCCCCCCACGAAGCTGACCACTTCCACGCAGTCGTCGTCGATGAGAACCGTCTCGCCATAGCGTGCTTTGGGCAAGATGTCTCCGTTGCGCTCCACCGCCACCCGGGCCGTGTCGCAGTTCAGCTCCGCCAGACACTCCGCCACGGTCCTGCCCGCCGCGTCCAGCTCTTTGCCGTTGATCTTTACCATCAGACATTCCTCCTTACATGAAAAAAACGGAAGGCCACCCGTTGGTTACCTTCCGCTTGCAAGCGCGTTGTCCCTACGTTGGCATTATCCAAATCAGGTTCCCGGGTCGAAGGTCATACCTCCCTCTCAGCCTGTCCGGTCCTGAGACCTCAAGCTCCCCGTCTTCAATTTTATCTCATAGTACACCCCGCGCCGCCCGCTGTCAATCGCTCTCGTCCCACAATTTCAGGTTTTCGCCCTTATCGGAATATACAGCAAATTCCGTGCCAGCTGTTTTTGCCGGAAAATCGTGGGTCTTGCCCGGAAAGCTGTCTACTTTGTAGCCGCCGTTATCTAAAAAGTAGCCATTCAAAAAAACGCAGACCGCCCCGGCCGCGCATACGCGCGGCCGGGGCGGCCAAAGGTTTCCCTCTCTTTTTTACCAGCCCGCCAGCTTGCGGCCCAGCTCCTTGCAGCTTTCCTTGGCGTCGTCGTCGGGAGAATCGTTGCAGATGAGGCCCTCCTCGTCGTAGAGGTCGGCGCCGTCGGCGGTGCAGCGCTCGCACCACTCCCGCATCCACTGGCCGTCGCCCCAGCCGTAGG
>CAKUKL010000099.1 GCA_934662925.1 uncultured Oscillospiraceae bacterium
TACCAAAGGAGTGACGCCCATGACGAAACAACGAAAGCTCGCCATTGCCGCCGCCGCGCTGGCGGTCATTCTGGCCGCTGTCGGCATCCGGCAGGCCCTCCGCCCGCGGGCGCTGGGCGACGAGCCGCCTGCCCTCACCGTGTCCGCCGGGACGGCGGAGATCAGCGCGCCGCTTATCAACTACCATTGGATGGGCATCGCCTGCGGCCCCCATCCGCTGGAATGCCGGGACACGGCCCCGGTCATCGCGCAGGGGGGACTGGACCGGCTGGGGCTGTCCTTTGACGGCCCGGAGCCGACCTCCGTCGAGGCCAGCTGGTGGTGCTTTATCCGGGGACAGACCACGGGCTGCGGCATGTCCGACGGCAGGGTGACGCCGGACGGCATGTCCGCCCTTCCGCTGAGCGACGGCTGGTGCGACGGGGCGGATGCGGCGGTGTTCTGCCTGCGGGCCGTCTGGGACGAGAACCACAGCGCGGAATATGTGTTCGTTGTGGAGCCGTAGAAGCATAAAAACCGGGAAGGTCTGCCCCTTCCCGGCTTTTGTCATCTCAGCTCCTGATACATGGCAGAGGCGTCCGCCTTGCCCACGATGTCGGCGGTAGACAGCACCTCCACCCGGATGAGCTTCTCGCCGAATTTCAGTTCCAGCACGTCGCCCACCTTCACGTCGTAGGACGCCTTCACCGGGCGGCCGTTGGCGGTGACCCGGCCGTTGTCGCAGGCCTCGTTGGCCACCGTCCGCCGCTTCATAATGCGGGAGACCTTGAGCCATTTATCCAATCTCACAGTCAGCACGACCTTTCAAACAAAAATGCGGCGGACGGTGAGCCGCCTTATGGGCGGCCCGGCGGACTGCCGCCGCATGGGCGTTCCGCCGTCCGGCGAAACCGCCCTGCGTCCCATGAACAAAAAAGAGGCAGGGCTGCTCCCCGCCTCTCTTTTATCATGAACCGAAAACTTACTTCGCGACAGCGTCCTTCAGAGCCTTGCCGGGCTTGAACACGGGCAGCTTGGAAGCGGGGATCTTGATCTGCTCCTTGGTGCGGGGATTGCGGCCGATGCGCTCGGCGCGGGCCTTCACCTCGAAAGCGCCAAAGCCCACCAGCTGGACCTTGTCGTTCTGCTGCAGAGCCTCGGTGATGGCGTCGATGGCGGCGTTGACGGCGGCCTCGGTGTCCTTCTTGGACAGACCGGCCTTTTCGGCGGCAGCGTTGATCAGTTCGGCTTTATTCATGGTAGAGTCTCCTCCTGTAAAAAGTTCTTTGCGGGGGTACGCCCGCAAGTGTCTCGATCTATCACTTAAAGCGCCGCAGCGCTGTTAAGCCTTGTGCTTGACCTCGTCCCAGAGCCTGTCCAGCTCGGCGAGGGTCATATCCTCCATGCGGCGGCCCTGTGCCGCGGCGGCCGCCTCCACCCGGCGGAACCGGGCGGAAAACTTGTCGCTGGCGGCGTGGAGGGCGTCCTCCGGGTCCACCTTCAGGAACCGGGCGGCGTTGACTACGGCGAAGAGCAGGTCGCCCAGTTCTTCCGTCACATCGCCGTTCCCGGCCATGGCGGCGGACAGCTCCGCCGTCTCCTCCGACACCTTTTCCATGGCGCCGGACACGTCCGGCCAGTCGAAGCCCACCTTGGCGGCCTTCTTCTGGACCTTTTCCGCCCGCCACAGGGCGGGCAGGGAGCGGGCCACGGCGTCCAGCGCGTCGGCCTGGGTCTCCTGACCCTTTTCCTTCTTCTTCAGCTCCTCCCAGTTGGAGAGGATCTCGTCGGTGGAATGAACCGTCACGTCGCCGAACACGTGGGGGTGACGGTAAATGAGCTTGCGGCACACCCCGTCGGCCACGTCGTTCAGATCAAAATGACCGGCGTCCTGCTCGATGGAGCTGTGGAACACGACCTGAAGCAGAACGTCGCCCAGCTCTTCCTTCAGATGCTCTGTGGAACCCTCGTCGATGGCCTCGGCTACCTCATAGGCCTCCTCCAGAAAATTCCGGCGGATGGACTCATGGGTCTGGGCCTGATCCCACTGACAGCCCCCCGGGGCGCGCAGGATGCGGACGATCTCCATCAAGTCGTTGCAATCAAAGGATTTCTTTCTTACCAAATCTACCATACTTTCACCTGCTCTGCAAGGACTTTTTCTCATTTGCGGGGGAAAAACTGCGTTTTTCCGGGGGTTTTACAGCCGGAGGAGCTTCGCCAGCTTGTCGCCCTTGGGCATCAGGGCCAGATCCTCCCGGGAAATGGTCTTGAGGGCCACGATGAGGATGAGGTACACGATTACGCCGATGCCGATGCCGCCGAGGGTGGCAAGGGCGTTCCCGACGCGGGAAAGGCCGGTGACCACGCCGGCCTCGTCCACCGCCTGAAAGGCGGAGATGAGGGACAGCAACTTGGCCAGCAGGCCGTGGAAGGCCCACGCGGCCACCGCCATAATCGCGGAGGCGATGAGGGGCTTGGCGAAGATCCGGTCCAGACGGGGGGGCGCGGGCACCACCCGGTGGATGACGAACAGATCCATGCAGGCCACGGCGCCGAAGCAGCACAGCGTGCCGATGGCGGCGCCCACCACGTTGAGGGAGGGAACGGCCACCAGCGTGTAGTTCACGCCCAGCTTGATGAGGCCGCCGATGGCGGCGATGACCACCGGCAGGTTCACGATGCCGTGGGCCTGAAGGATGGAGTTGGACAGCAGCATGATGCACACGAAGATGGAGGCGATGCCCAGCCACGCAAGGCAGCCCCCGGCGACCTCGTTATTGTAGCCGGGGTAGAGCATGGCGCAGATGGGTCCGGCCAGGGCAGTCAGGCCGAAGCCCGCGGGCAGGGCCAGCAGCATGCCGATGCGCATGGCGGACTCGGACACCCGGGAGGCCTCCAGATGGTCGTGCCGGGACCGGGCGGCGGCCACGGCGGGCAGGATGGAGGCGGTGAAGGGGATCATCAGCGACGAGGGCAGGGAGTACAGCGTACCCGCGGCGGCGTAGATGCCGTACATGGCGTCGGCGGCGTCCTGCGTCATGCCCAGCGCGTTTTGGAGCTGGTTGAGGATCAGGCCGTTGTCGATGAGGTACACGATGTTGGTCACCGACGAGCCGATGGTGATGGGAATGGCCACGGAGATCAGCGTGATGAAGATCTTTTTGGAGGAGTCGGGCACGTCGTCCGACTTCCGGCGCTCCCGGCGGCGGGAGAAGAGGAACAGCAGGTAGACCAGCGCCACGGCGGTGCCGATGGTGACGCCCAGAATGGCGCCGGCGGAGGCCAGCGCCTTGGACTGCCGGGCCAGCAGGGCGGCCAGCGCAAGGCCCAGCACCAGCTTGATGGCGGCCTCGATGACCTGAGAGCTGGAGGTGGGGGCCATGTCGCCGTGGCCCTGAAAATAGCCCCGGAAGGCGGACATGGAGCACACGAACAGGCAGGCGAAGGCCAGCGCCCGGACGGATGCCGTGGCGTTGGGGCTGCCCATGGTCTGGGTGATGGCCCCCGCGCCGAAGAACATGATGAGGGAGGACAGAGAGCCCAGCACAAGGAAGGTGGACAGGGCCACCCGGAACACCCGGTTGACCTGATTGTAGCGGCCGAGGGCGTTTGCCTCCGAGATGGTCTTGGACAGGGCCACGGGCAGGCCCGCGGTGGAGATGGTCAGCAGGACGTTGTAAATGTTGTAGGCGGTGTTGAAATAGCTGTTGCCTTCCTCACCCAGAATGTTGGCCAGCGGGATCTTATACAGCGCTCCGATGAGCTTGACGATGACCACGCCCACGGCCAGCGTGGCGACGCCGCCGAAGAAGGTGTTCTGTTTTCCTTTACTTGCCATAGCTTACATCCTTTTCGGAAAAATAATTCAGGCCGATCGCTCAGCCGAAGATCAGCGGGAGGGCGTACTCTCGGACTTCACGTTTGATCTCCTCCAGATCCAGCGTCAGGAACTCCCCATCCTTATATATGACCTTTCCCCGGGCCATATTCAGCGCCACGTTGGAGCCATGGGCGGCGTAGACGAGGTTTTCACCCTCGTCGTGGCAGGGGGTCAGGTTGGGGGCGGTGAAATCCACCAGAATGAGGTCGGCCACGTATCCCGGGGCGATGCGGCCGGTGTCCGTCCGACCCAGCGCCCTCGCGCCGGACACGGTGGCCATCTCCAGCGCCTGCCGGACGGTGACGGCCATGGGGTCCCGGCCCGCGCCCTTGTGGAGACAGGCGGCCAGCTTGATGTCGGAGAAGAAGTCGGCGCTGTTGTGGGAGCTCATGCCGTCGGTGCCCAGAGCCACGTTCACCCCGGCGTTCAGCATGGCGGGGGTGGGGGCGATGCCGGAGCCCAGCTTCAGGTTGGACCACGGGTTGTGGACGCAGGACACGTCCTTGTCCCGCATGAGGGCCCAGTCCTCCGCCGTGGTGTAGACGCAGTGGGCGGCGATGCCGCCGTTGTCCCACACGCCGTACTGATCCAGCGTTTCGATGGGGGTCAGGCCGTGGCGGGCAAGGCAGGCCTCGTGCTCGGACACCGTCTCGGACACGTGAACGTGCATCCGCAGGCCGTTGTCCCGGGCGTAGTCCGCCATCCACTTCCACAGGGGGGCGCAGGAGGTGTATTCCGCGTGGATGGACGCGTCGGTGCGGATCTGGCCGTGCCCGGCGTTGTGCCAGCGCTCGGTGAGCTCCTTCTGGTTTTTGCAGTCGCCGCAGCCGTCGGAGGTGAAGTCCCCCGCCGCGCCGAAGTACACGCCGCCGCAGGACAGGTTGGCGGACATGCCCGCGTCCAGACAGAGCTGGGCGATGGTGCCGGTGTGCATGTACATGTCGGCGATGCAGGTGACGCCGGAGGCGATCATCTCGGCAAGGCCCAGACCGGCTCCGGCCCGGACGGCCCGGTCGTCCAGCTTGGCCTCGGCGGGGAAGATCCAGTCGTTGAGCCACGTCTGAAGGTCGTGGCCGCCGCCGTATCCCCGCATGAGGGTCATGGGAACGTGGGTGTGGGCGTTGACGAAGCCGGGGAGCATGACGCGGCCGGTGCAGTCGATGACCTCGTCAAAGTCCCCCGCCGGGCGGTCGGGCCCGGCATGGGTGATGTGCTGCCCCTCCACGGCGACGAACCCGCCCCGGAGGGTGGTGAACGCGTCGTCCATGAGCAGGGCGGTGACGTTGGTGAACAGGGTGGACATAAAGGACCTCCTAAAAAATTACAGCCGCTCCAGACAGGTCAGCACCAGTCCGGAGAACTTCTCCTTGGCGGCTTCTCCGGCGTCCAGCACCTCCTGCTCGGTGAGGGGCTGGTCGAGGATGCCGGCGGCCATGTTGGAAAGCAGCGTGAAGCCCAGCACCTCCATGCCGCAGTGCCCGGCCACGATGACCTCGGCGGCGGTGGACATGCCCACGGCGTCGCCCCCCAGCGCCCGGACGGCCCGGATCTCGGCGGGGGTCTCGTACTGGGGGCCGTAAGCGTAGAAGTACACGCCCTCCCGCAGGGTGACGCCACGCTCCGCCGCCGCGTCCCGGGCCAGCGCCCGCAGACGGGGGGTGTAGAGACTGGAGGAGTCGGGGAAGCGGGGGCCGAACTCCGGCAGGTTCTCGCCCCGGAGGGGGGACTCGGAAAAGAGCTTGATGTGGTCGGAGATGAGCATCAGGTCGCCGGCCTTCCAGTCGGTGCGGACGCATCCGGCGGCGTTGGTGACGATGAGGGTGTCGCAGCCCAGCAGGCGCAGCACCCGGACGGCATAAGCCGTCTCCTCATAGGAATATCCCTCGTAGTGGTGCATCCGGCCCTGCATGACGGCCACGTTTTTCCCCGCCAGACGGCCGAACACCAGCCGGCCCGAGTGGCCGGGAGCGGTGGAGGTGCGGAAATGGGGGATGTCCCCGTAGGGCACGGCCGCGGCGTCCTCCACCAGATCGCCCAGATAGCCGAGGCCGGAGCCGAGGATCATAGCGACCTTGGGCACGAAGGAGCCGATGCGCGCGCGGATGTAGTCGGCGCTCTGACGGTATTGTTCAAAGGTGAATTGCATGGCGCAGTAT
>CAKUKL010000100.1 GCA_934662925.1 uncultured Oscillospiraceae bacterium
GTTGACGCTGGCCACGGAAAAGGCCGCGTGATAGGTGGAGGGAGAGGCCACGATGCCGTGGTCGGGGTTCTCCACCTGGGGCAGGCCGACGGGATTCAGGGGGTTGCTCTCGGCGGTGTTGGTGTCGTTGCCCGCCGCCACAGCCAGAATGATGCCGGCCTTCTCCAGCTTCTGCAGAACGTCGGAGAGGATGCCGCTCACGTCCGTGTCAAAGCCAGAGGCAGAGCCAAGGCTCATGTTGATGACGTCCACGTCCAGCAGTACGCAGTCCTCCAGCGCCGCCAGCAGCGTGGTGGTCTGGCACTGGCCGCTCCAGCTGTCGAACACCTTCATCTCAGCCAGCTGGGCGTCGGGCGCCACGCCGCGGAAGGTGGTCTCGCCGGACTTCACCGTGTGGCCGGCGGCAATGCCGGACACGTGGACGCCGTGGTTGCTGTTGTCCGCAGTGGCGTCGTAGTCGGCATTGGCGTAGTCAAAGGAATAGATGATCTTGTCGCTGATCCGGAGCTGGTTCGCGTTCACGTTCTCATAGATGGGCTGATAGGTCGAAGGATCCCAGCCGCCCTCCGTCTTAGCCTGAAACAGCGCCGCCTTCTCGGTCACCAGCGCCTTCATCTGCTCCTGCGTGTAGCGCAGGCTGCCTTCGGGCGCCGTGGCAAAGGCCTCGTGGTCATAGTCAATGCCGGTGTCCAGCACGGCGATGAGGGTGCCGCTGCCCGTCAGGCCCAGCAGCTCCGTCTCGTTCAGGCCGATCATGCCGGAGCTGTAGTCGGTGTACAGTTCATAGCCCGGCTTGGTGACGGGAATGGAGAAATACCCCTCAACAAAGGCGTTCTTCACGCCGTCAAGGCTGCGGATCCGCGCGATCTCTCCATAGGGAACTTTCACGGTAAAGGCGTTGATCAGCAGGGAGAAGCTCTCACTATCCTTAAGGCTGACGTCGGCGCTCAAAGCGGCCACCTCGGTCTTGACCTCCTGCTGCATCTCCTGCACCGCCTCCTGAGCAAGCGCAAGCGTCCGCGTATCGATGGTCTCCTCTTCTCCGTCAACGGAATACAGCATCTGCCGGAATTCTCCGTCCAGCAGTGCCGGAGCCTCCAGCTGGACGATGACGTTGACGACCTCGTCGGGGTCGTACTTGCTCTCGCCGCCGCTGAACTGCCGCTGGATAAGCTCCTGAAGAGAGTTGCCGTAGGCGGAGCCGTCCGCTGTTTCCGCCGTAGCTTCGGCGGCCGGCCCGGTCTGCGCGGCGCCCGCCGCCCCGGCCGGAGCCGCGAGACTGGCGCACAGACATACCGCAAGCAGCAGCGCAAGCGCTGCACGCACACGTTTCTTCATCATGTTTCCTCCTGTCCTGAAAATTGCACCAGAGCCGCGCTCCCCCCTTGGACGCGCATTCCCGGTTTTGAATATTTTAGCGCGCTGAATTGCAAAATTCAATCAATGCGAGATTGCACCCGCTCAACTCCTGTGAGACGCGGCTCCGCTATTCCGATAATTTTCCCCGCAATTCAACCGGCGCGATATAAACTGAAGCAGGACAACACTGTTTCTGCCGCAGCCCTGCCATTTTTGATTCGCGGCGGTCAACCGACGCTTTAATTTTTTCCGTCGAAATACGCTTCCCCGTCTTGACACTCCTGCCGCTGTGTCCCATCCTTTTCCGGGCTCCGCTTGACCGTTCCGCCCCTGCGGTGGTACACTGTCCTCTGTTTACAACAGAAAGGAGATCGCCATGACGATCACCGAGACCTTCGGCCATTGGGTCGAACAGCTCAATACCCGCCGCCCGGAGCAGGCCCGGCGGCTGCTGAAAACCGGCTGGGCCGCCCAGCGGCTGCGGTTCGGCGCCGCGCCCGACCGCCGACTGCTCCCCGCCGACCGGTATCTGGCCTGCCTGATGATGGACGCCATGCGCGCCCCGCTCCGCCAGCCCCGGCAGTCCGCGCTGGTCAGCGTGTTCACCCCCTGCCAACTCCTTCACGAGGTGGGGCTGCACCCCTACAACGCTGAGAGTATGTCCTGCTATCTGTCCGCCAGCCGGGCGGACTCGGGCTGCATCCAGCGGGCGGAGGCCGACGGCATCGCCGAGACGCTGTGTAGTTATCACAAGACCTGCCTTGGCGCGGCGGAGAGCGGCCTGCTCCCCGCCCCCCGCTGCGTGGTGTACACCAACCTGACCTGCGACGCCAACATGCTGACTTTCCGGCGGCTGGCGGAGCTGTACGGC
Source organism: uncultured Oscillospiraceae bacterium (assembly GCA_934662925.1). Taxonomy (GTDB): domain Bacteria; phylum Bacillota; class Clostridia; order Oscillospirales; family Oscillospiraceae; genus Enterenecus. The sequence continues at coordinate 2,231 of CAKUKL010000100.1, forward strand.
GTGCCGTCCTTCTTCATCGACGTCCCCATCCGGCAGGATGAGGACAGCGTGGCCTACGTGGCCGGGCAGCTCCGGGAGCTAGCGGCCTTTCTGGAGCAGCAGACCGGGAAAAAGGTGAATGAGGACAGTCTCCGGGCCCGGCTGGCCCGCTCGGAGCGCACCCGGGAAAATTACCGGCAGTTCCAGCAGGCCCGGGCGGACCGCTGCATCCCTACCGATCTGGTGACCCCCATGTACTCGGGCATGACCGCCCACATCCTGCTGGGCACCGAGAAAGAGGAGCGGTACACCCAAATGCTCCTCCGGGATGTGTCCTCCGCGCCCCCGGCTCAGGGAAAGCGCATCTACTGGATGCACACCATCCCCTTCTGGTCGGACGCGGTGAAAGAGCTGCTGTGCTTCAAAGACAGCGACCAGATCGTGGGCGAGGAGCTGTGCGAGGCCTGCGACTATCCCATCTATCCGGAGCGCCCCTACGAGGCCATGGCCGCCCAGATGGTCTACCACGCCCTCAACGGCCCGGTGACCCACCGCATTGAGCTTGGCATCCGCCACGCCCGGCAGGCCGGGGCGGACGGCGCGGTGTGGTTCTGCCACTGGGGCTGCAAGCACACGCTGGGCGGCGCGCAGCTGGCCAAGAAAAAGTTCGAGGCGGCGGGCTTCCCCCTGCTCCTGCTGGACGGCGACGGCTGCGACCGCAGCCACGGCGGCGAGGGGCAGACCGCCACCCGGCTGGGCGCGTTTCTGGAAATGCTGGAGGAGGGCCGCCATGGATGACCGGACGTTCTACATCTGCAAATACACCCCGGTGGAGCTGCTGTCCGCTTACGGCGGACGGTGCGCCAATTTCAACGACATGCCCGAGGGCTTCGACCGGGCGGATCAGCTGGCCCACCCCAACCTCTGCGGCTTCGGCAAGGCTCTGCTGGAAGCCGTCATGGCCGGACAGATTCGGGAGCTGGTGCTGGTGGCCTGCTGCGACACCATCCGGAGCATCTACGACATTCTGGCCGACTCCGGCCAGCTGGATTTTCTCTACCTGCTGGATATGCTCCACTGCGGCACCGCCTGCGCCCGGGAGCGGACGGCGGCCCAGCTCAAGGCGCTGGCCCGGGCTTACGGCACATATAAGGGGACGGAGTTTGACGAAACCACCTTCCGGGCCGCCTTCCGGCCGCCGGAGCACCCCTCCGGCCCCCACATCTCCGTGCTGGGTGCGCGGATGGGGACGGAACTGTTCCGCATGACGGAGTGCGCCATGCCCCTGCCGGTGGAAAACGCCACCTGCGTCCACAACCGCTCTGTCGGCACCCTTCCCCCGCCGGAGGGGCTGAACTTTGACAGCCTGATGGACTGGTACGCCGGGGAGCTGCTGGCCCAGACGCCCTGTATGCGCATGGCGGACAATTCCGGCCGCAGGCAGCTTTACAATGACCCGGACCTCCGGGGCATCATCTACCACACCGTAAAATTCTGCGACTTTTACGGCTTTGAATACGCCCAGATCAAGGAGAACGCCGGCGTTCCCCTGCTGAAGATCGAATCGGACTACACCGTGCAGAGCAGCGGGCAGCTCCTCACCCGGCTGGAGGCCTTCGCCGAGAGTATGGAGCCGCCCCGCCCCGCCGAAAAGGAGAACACCATGGGAAAAGGTTATTTTGCAGGCATCGACAGCGGCTCCACCAGCACCGACGTGGTCATTCTCGACCGGGATCAAAACATGGTGGCCGGGGTCATTCTCCCCACCGGGGCCGGGGCCGCGCTTGGGGCGGAGCGGGCGCTGGAGCAGGCGCTGGACGCCGCCGGGCTGCGCCGGGAGGACATCGACGCGCTGGTCACCACCGGCTACGGCCGGGGCTCCATTCAGGCCGGAGACAAGAGCGTCACCGAGATCACCTGCCACGCCCGGGGCGCCCACTTTCTCGACCCCGCCGTCCGCACGGTCATCGACATCGGCGGGCAGGACAGCAAGGTCATCCGGCTGGACGAACAGGGCGGCGTGGCCAACTTCGTCATGAATGACAAATGCGCCGCCGGGACGGGCCGGTTCCTCGAGATGATGGCACGCACCATGGAGATGAGTCTGGATGACATGAGCCGGGCGGGCCTGAGCTACACCGAGGACGTGACCATTTCCAGCATGTGTACGGTGTTCGCCGAGTCAGAGGTGGTATCCCTCATCGCCCAGAACAAGGCCGCCGACGACATCGTCCATGGTCTTGACAAGGCGGTGGCCTCCAAGACGGCGGCGCTGGCCCACCGGGTGGGCGGCGAAGGGCCGTACATGATGACCGGCGGCGTGTCCAAAAACGCGGGACTGGTCAAGGCGCTGGAGGAAAAGCTGGGCGAAAAGCTGGTCATCAGCGACAAGGCCCAGCTGTGCGGCGCACTGGGCGCGGCGCTGTTCGCCATGGATCTGGCGGAATAAGAATCACCCCAGCCGACAAAAATAAGCACGGTTTTCAGAGTTAACCGGATGACCGGCGGCGTGTTTCCCTCTGCCGGACGTTAAAAAAACGGCGTGTTTTTTGCGAAAAACACGCCGTTTTTTTCGTTTAGTTGTACGTCTGTTGCATCAGGACTGCCGCCGCGGCCCCCTTGAGGTTCGCATCCGGCCCGGAAGCGAACCGCCAGTACCGGCCGTACACCCCGGCGCACAGCGCTTTCATCTCCCGTTGGAGTTCCCGGTTGTAGCGGGTAAATTTCAGGATGGTGGAGCCTTCCGTCATGATGGCGGCGGGGCATTCCGGAGTACGTCCCATGTCCCCCGCCACCATCACCGCCGTCAGCGCGGCGGCGATGTATCCGGCGGCCCGGGCGGTAAGGCCGCCCAGAATGGTTCCGATGACCTCCGCGTCCTCCGCCCCGGCCCGGAGCCGCCGGAGCAGGCCGTCATCCCGCCCGTCCAGCAGCGCCCCCGCGTCCCGGAGGTGCAGGCCGCTCAGCGACCGCACTGCGGCGGCGCAGTCCGGCGAGAGCAGCCCCGCCCGGACCGCGCCCTGAAGCGTCAGCTCCATCAGCCGCCCCAGATAGGCCCCGGAGGTCATCTTTTCCAGCGGGTTCCGCCCCGGCTCCTCCGAAGCCGCGTCCAGCGCAAGATCGAACTCTCCCCGTGGAAAAATGCCGCAGCCCCCGGCCTCCAGATTGACGATCATCCGCCGCCCGGCGGGGGCGGAAATACCTGCGATGCACTCCGTCCGCTCCGGGTAGCAGATGTTCAGGCCGGTGCCCAGAATGAAGCCCATAATGCCGTCGTACTCCGCCGGGTCCTCCGTCAGGCAGCCGCTGAGCAGCGTGGCCGCCGTATCGTTGACCACGGCGCAGGCCGCCGGGGACGTCCGGCCCGTATCCGCCATATGGTGGGACAGCTCATGCCCAAGCAGCATCCCCGCGCCGCCGGTCACCCGGACCTCCTTGTCGAAGAGCAGCACCCGGCCGTCCAGCGCCGGGGTAATCTCCGCCGGGAAGGAGAAGCAGAAGCCCAGCGGAACTCCCGCCGGGAGTCCGTCCAGCCGCCGGGACAGGGTCTCCAGCAGCTCCGCACGGGTCACCGGCGTCACGCTGCCCGGGGTGGGTCCGGTGATGTCCAACTCCACCCGGGCCTTTCCGCGCTCCACCGTCACCAGCGCCGAGCGCAGGTTGGTGCCCCCCATGTCCAGCACTGCCGCCCGCCCGTCGGCGGGCAGGCCGTCCCCTAAAATCAGGTAAGATGGCAGCATCATGAGGGTGGACGGCTCCCGCCGAAGGCCCCGGGCCATCTC
>CAKUKL010000101.1 GCA_934662925.1 uncultured Oscillospiraceae bacterium
GGAGGGCCCCTCCGTGGGCGTGGTGGTTCTGGCCTGCATCGCGGCGCTGCTGGTGGGCCTGCTGTGCGGCGCGGTGAACGCCCTGCTGGTGGCCCGGGTGGGCATCGCCCCCATGCTGGTCACGCTGGGCACCATGAACCTGTTCAACGGCATGGGCGTGGTGTTGACAAAGGGCTCCGCCCTCAGCGGCTTCCCGGAGAGCTTCCTCGCCATCGGAAACGGCAAGGTGCTGGGCGTTCCCGTCCCGCTGCTGCTGTTTGTGCTGGCCACGGTCATTCTGGCCTTTTTCCTGAACCGGACCAAGCTGGGCTATAAGCTGTGCATTTACGGCTCCAACCCGGTGGCGTCCTTCTTCTCGGCCATCAACAACATCCGGGTCGTGTCCGTCACCTATATCATGAGCGGCTTCGTCTCCGCCATCGCCGGCCTCATCATGGTCAGCCGGGTGAACACCGCCAAGGCCGACTTCGGCTCGTCCTACGGCCTTCAGGCGCTGCTGGTGGCGGTGCTGGGCGGCGTGAATCCCAGCGGCGGCAGCGGCAAGGCCGCGGGTATTTTCATCGCCATCGTCACGCTGCAGTTCCTGTCCAGCGGCTTCAACCTGCTGCACGTCAGTTCCTTCCTGAAGGATCTGGCCTGGGGCGTTCTGCTGGTGTTCGTGATGGTGCTCAATGTGGTCAGCGCCCGGCGCAAGGCGAAAAAGGAGTAACGTATGGAACTGAATGAAAGAAAACAGCTTCTGATGGAATACATGGCCATCCCCCGGGTCTCCGGCTATGAGGGCCCCATGGCCCGCCGTCTGCGGGACGATCTGGCCCCGTGGGCGGACGAGGCGTACATCGACCGGGTGGGCAACGTCATCTCCGTGTTCCGGGGAACGGACGAGCAGGCCCCCTCCGTCATGGTGTTCGCCCATATGGATACCATCGGCTATATCATCACCTATATCGACCCTGACGGCTTCATCAAGGTGGACCGCATGGGCGGCGTACCGGAGAAGGCCGTGGCCAGCTCCGCCGTCCGGGTGGGCACGGAGGATGGCCGCTGGGTGGACGGCATCATCGCCGCCAAGTCCTACCACGTCCAGACCGCCGAGGAGAAAAACCGGGCGGATACGCTGGCGAAAATGTACATCGACATCGGCGCTCATTCCCGGGAAGAGGTCCGGGCACAGGGCATCGAGGTGGGCTGCCCGGTGTCCTACCGGCCCATCGCCTTCGAACTGCTCAACGACCGCATCTGCGGGAGCTATCTGGATGACGCCTCCGGCATGGTCACCATGGTGGAGACCGCCCGTCTGCTCCACGATACGCCCCACGCCGCCACTGTCTATCTGGTGGGCACCGTGTGGGAGGAATTCAACGCCCGGGGGGCCATGATGGCCGCCCGCAGCACCCATCCGGGCATGGCCGTCTGCCTGCTTGGCCCCGGCGCGGGGGACACCCCCGACCTGAAGGGCACTACCAACGTGGTCATGGAGGGCGGCCCCGCCGTCACCCTCTTCAACTTCCACGGCAAGGGCACCCTCAACGGCTGCGTGGCCCACAAGGGCATGTACGAGCTTATCAAGCGCGCCGCCGCGGCGGAGGGGCTCGACCTCCAGCGCAGCGCGGGCCGGGGCGCTCTGTCCGACACGGCCTATATCCAGCTGGAGGACGAGGGCATCCCCTGCCTTGACATGGGCTGCCCAGACCGGTACAGCCACTCCCCCTACGAGTGCCTGTCTCTGAAGGATCACGCCGCTACCGGGCGGCTGCTCTACCGCTTCCTGATGTCCGTGGGCGCACAGTTCGCCCTGGACCGGTACTGAGCCATGAGAAGCTGCGTACTGGGTCTGGACGGCGGAACGGGGAGCATGCGGGCCTTTCTGTTCGACCGGGCGGGGGAGGTGCTTGGCTCCGGCTCCCACGCCTACGACACCGCATACCCTCAGCCCGGCTGGGCGGAGCAGCGGCCGGAGGACTGGATCGACGCCGTCCGCGGCAGCGTGAAGGCCGCCCTGTCCGGCGCGGCCGGGGCAGATGTGGCCGGGCTGTGCGCCGCCACCACCAGCTGCACGGTGGTGTGCTGCGACGGGGACGGCAGCGCTCTCGCCCCCGCCATTTTATGGATGGACGTGCGGGCCTCGGCGCAGATGCACGCCGTTCTGGAGCAGACCGGGCAGTCCATCTCGGCGGAGACATTTCTGTGCAAGGCCCTGTGGATCAAGGAAAACCGGCCCGACCTCTGGGCCCGCACCCGCGTTCTGTGCGAATATCAGGACTATCTCAACCACTGGCTGACGGGGGAGTGGTGCTTCAGCGCCAACACCGCCTGTAACTGGGGGTACAACAACCGGAAAAAGAGCTTTGATCTGGACTTTCTCCGGGCCGTGGGGCTGGAGGATATGACCGATAAGGTCCCCGCCCGGGCGGTCAGCGCCGGGGAGGTCGTCGGCGCCCTCGCCGCCGAAGCGGCGCAGCCCCTTGGCCTGCCCGCCGGCATCCCCGTGGTGCAGGGCGGCATCGACAGCTCCATCGGTATGCTGGGCATGGGTACCGTGCGCCCGGGCAGCCTTTCGCTGATGACCGGCTCGTCCAATCTGGCCATGGCGGTGACGGAGGAGCCGCTGTTCGTCTCCGCCGACGCGGTGAACAGCGGGCCGGACTTCCTGCTGCCGGGATATTACACCAGCGTGCAGGGGCAGGCGGCCAGCGGCTCCGTCCTGCGTTGGTTCCGCCGGGAATTCTGCAGGGATCTGGGCATGGACAGCCTGCCGGAGCTGGACCGGGCGGCGCAGGCCGTGCCCCCCGGCAGCGGCGGCGTTCTGCTGCTGGACTACTGGCAGGGCAACCGCTGTCCTCACAACGACCCCGACGCCTCCGGCGTCATCGCGGGCATCACCATGAACACCACCCGGGAGCAGATCTACCGCGCCGTGCTGGAGGGCGTGGCCTACGGCACCCGGGACGTGCTGGACGCCTTCGCCCAAAAGGGCTACCCCGTGGAAAAAATCAACGTCTCCGGCGGCTTCACCCGGTCGGAGATTTTCATGCAGATCTACGCCGACGTGTGCGGCGTACCCTTCTTAGTCACGTCGGACCACTCGGTGGCGCTGGGCGCGGCCATCCTGACGGCCTACGCCCTCGGGTGGCATCCTTCTATCCCCAAGGCGGCGGACGCCATGGTCCGCTGCCGCCGGGTCGTGTTCCCGGACGAGGAGGCCAGTGCGGTGTATGACGAGGGCTTCCGCCGCTATAAGGGGCTGTACCGCGGCCTGAAAAATGAAAAAATATTCTGATTCGGAGGATTTGAAAATGAGTTGGCTCAAAGAAGTGCTTGGAACCGAAAAGCCCATCATTGCCATGTGCCACATGCAGGCCATGCCCGGCGACCCCTATTACGATAAGGAAAAAGGCATGAAGTGGGTGCTGGAGAAGGCCCGCGAGGACGTGGACGCCCTTCAGGAGGGCGGTGTGGACGCCATCATGTTCAGCAACGAGTACAGCCTGCCGTACCTGACCAAGGTCCGCTGCGAGACGGTGGCCGCCATGGCCTGCGTCATCGGTGAGCTGAAGTCCTCCCTGAACATCCCCTTCGGCGTGAACTGCCTGTGGGATCCCATTGCCTCCCTTGATCTGGCCGCCGCCACCGGGGCGAAGTTCGTGCGGGAGATATTCACCGGCGTGTACGCCAGCGACTTCGGCCTGTGGAACACCAACTGCGGCGAAGTGGTCCGCCACCAGCGGGAGATCGGCGCGGAGAACGTGAAGCTGCTGTTCAACATCGTGCCCGAGGCGGCCAAGTATCTGGCGGACCGGGATATCGAGTCCATCGCCAAGACCACCGTGTTCAACTGCCGGCCCGACGCCCTGTGCGTCAGCGGCGCCACCGCCGGCTCTGCCACCGACCCGGAGACTCTGCGCCGGGCCAAGAGCGCCGTGGGCGACACCGTGGTGTTCGCCAACACCGGCTGCCGGGTGAACACCATCGAGAACCTGCTGTCCATCGCCGACGGCGCTGTGGTGGGCACTACCTTCAAGTACGACGGCAAGTTTGAAAACCAGGTGGACGTCCGCCGGGTGAAGGAGTTCATGGACAAGGTCCACTCCTTCCGGTAAGCTCCGCCGTATCAAAAGAGAGAACGCCCCGCTCCGCAGCTTATGCCGCGGAGCGGGGCGCTTTTTTGCCCTGTTTCGGAATTTTTCCGTCAGTGCGGCCGAAAACGAAAATTTTATCGTCCCAGCTCCCGCGGCGGCCCTATGAATCGTCGGCCGACCCCTTGCAATCCCGGCGTTTTTTCGATATAATATCAAAGATTGTAAAATTGCGGCGCGTGCCGCCTGATTCATAAGGGAGTGTTTGAATTGAAGTACGATTTTGCCAGCATCGAACCCAAGTGGCAAAAACGCTGGGAGGAGGCCAAGGTCTACGCCGCCGAGAACAACAGCAGCAAGCCCAAGTTCTACGGCCTTGTGGAGTTTCCCTATCCCTCCGGCCAGGGCCTGCACGTGGGCCATCCCCGCCCCTACACCGCCATGGACATCATCACCCGGAAAAAGCGGATGGACGGCTGCAACGTGCTGTTCCCCATCGGGTTTGACGCCTTCGGCCTGCCCACCGAGAACTACGCCATCAAGAACCACGTCCACCCCGCCAAGGTGACCCACGACAACATCCAGAACTTCACCCGCCAGCTCAAGATGCTGGGCTTCGGCTTCGACTGGGATCGGGTGGTGGACACCACCGACCCGGACTACTACAAGTGGACCCAGTGGATCTTCCTCCAGCTCTATAAGAAGGGCCTCGCCTACAAGGCCACCATGCCCGTGAACTGGTGCACCTCCTGCAAGTGCGTGCTGGCCAACGAGGAAGTGGTGGAGGGCGTGTGTGAGCGCTGCGGCTCCCCCGTCATCCGCAAGGAGAAGAGCCAGTGGATGCTGAAGATCACCGAGTACGCCCAGCGCCTTATCGACGATCTGGACGACGTGGACTATATCGAGCGCGTGAAGATCCAGCAGAAGAACTGGATCGGCCGCTCCACCGGCGCGGAGGTCACCTTCAAGGCCACCACCGGCGACGACATCGTGGTGTTCACCACCCGGCCCGACACCCTCTTCGGCGCCACCTACATGGTGCTCTCCCCGGAGCATGCGCTGGTGAAGAAGTGGATGGAGGACGGCCTGCTGAACAATTCCGCCGACGTGGCCGCCTACCAGAAGGCCGCCGCCTCCAAGTCCGACCTTGAGCGCACCGAGCTGAACAAGGAAAAGACCGGCGTGAAGCTGGACGGCGTCCGGGGCGTGAACCCGGTGAATGGCCGGGAGATCCCCATCTTTATCTCCGACTACGTCCTGTCCACCTACGGCACCGGCGCCATCATGGCCGTTCCCGCCCACGATGACCGCGACTGGGAGTTTGCCAAAAAGTTCGGCTGCGACATCATCGAGGTGGTGTCCGGCGGCGAGGACGTGCAGAAGGCCGCCTTTACCGCCAAGGACGACACCGGTATTCTGGTCAACTCCGACTTCCTTAACGGCCTGACCGTCAAGGACGCCATCCCCGTCATCACCAAATGGCTGGAGGAGCAGGGCATCGGCAAGGCCAAGGTCAACTACAAGCTCCGCGACTGGGTGTTCTCCCGCCAGCGCTACTGGGGCGAGCCCATCCCCATGATCTGGTGCGACAAATGCGGCTGGCAGCCCATGGACGAGAAGGACCTGCCCCTGCTGCTCCCCGATGTGGAGAGCTACGAGCCCACCGACGACGGCGAATCCCCCCTGTCCAAGATGACCGACTGGGTGAACACCACCTGCCCCTGCTGCGGCGGCCCCGCCCGGCGGGAGACGGACACCATGCCCCAGTGGGCCGGTTCCAGCTGGTACTTCCTGCGGTATATGGACCCCCACAACGACAAGGCGCTGGCGTCCAAGGAGGCGCTGGACTACTGGTCCCCGGTGGACTGGTACAACGGCGGCATGGAGCACACCACCCTGCACCTGCT
>CAKUKL010000102.1 GCA_934662925.1 uncultured Oscillospiraceae bacterium
TGTAGTCGGCGGCCCGCATGGTGTCTTCGTCGTGCTCCACCACGATGAGGGTGTTGCCCAGATCCCGCAGGTGCTTGAGTGTGCCCAGCAGCAGGTCGTTGTCCCGCTGGTGCAGGCCGATGGACGGCTCGTCCAGAATATACAGCACCCCCATGAGGGAGGAGCCGATCTGGGTGGCCAGCCGGATGCGCTGGCTCTCGCCGCCGGACAGGGTGCCCGCCTGACGGCTGAGGGTCAGGTACTGGAGCCCCACCGACCGCAGGAAGCCCAGCCGGGAGCGGATCTCCTTCAAAATCTGGTCGGCGATCATCATCTGGGTGTCGGTGAGGGTGATGGTGTCGAGAAAGGCCAGCGCCTCGTCCACCGGCTTTTCACAGAAGTCGTGGATGGAGATGCCGCCCACCGTCACCGCCAGCGACTCCTTTTTCAGCCGCTTTCCGTGACAGTCGGGGCAGGGACACTCGCTCATGCACTCTTCGATCTCCCGCTTCATGGCGTCGGACTGAGTTTCCCGGTAGCGGCGTTCCAGATTGTTGACGATGCCCTCAAAGGGCTGGTACAGCGTGCCCTTGCCCCGGGGCTGGTCGTAGTGGAGGGTGAGCTTTTCCCCCTTCGTGCCGTACAGGATGATGTCCAGCACCTCCGGCGACAGCTTTTCCACCGGGTCGGTGAGCTTGAAGTGGTACTTGGCGGCCAGCGCGTCGAAGTACATCCGGGAGATGCCGTCGGACTTGATGTTGTTCCAGCCCGAGGCGGTGATGGCCCCGTCCAGAATGGACAGGGATTTGTTGGGGATGATGAGCTCCGGGTCCACCTTCATCTGGGCGCCCAGACCGGTACAGGTGGGGCAGGCGCCGAAGGGGTTGTTGAAGGAGAACATCCGGGGGGTCAGCTCCTCGATGGACACGCCGCAGTCCTCGCAGGCGTAGTTCTGGGAGAAGAGGATGTCCCGGTCCTCCCCCACGATGTTGACGATGACGATGCCGCCGGACAGGGCGGAGGCGGTCTCCACCGAGTCGGTGAGACGGCGGCCGATGTCCGGCCGGATGATGAGCCGGTCCACCACGATCTCGATGGAGTGCTTTTTGTTCTTGTCCAGTTTGATCTCTTCCGTCAGCTCGTAGAGGGAGCCGTCCACCCGGCAGCGGACGTAGCCGGACTTCCGGGCGTCCTCGAAAATTTTGGCGTGCTCGCCCTTTTTGCCCCGGATAACGGGGGCCAGCACCTGAATGCGGGTGGCCTCTGGCAGGGCCAGTACCTGATCGATGATCTGGTCCACCGTCTGCTGCTGGATCTCCTTGCCGCAGATGGGGCAGTGGGGCGTGCCCACTCGGGCCCACAGCAGGCGGAGGTAGTCGTAGATCTCGGTGACGGTGCCCACGGTGGAGCGGGGGTTTTTGCTGGTGGTCTTCTGGTCGATGGAGATGGCGGGGGAAAGGCCCTCGATGTAGTCCACGTCGGGCTTTTCCATCTGGCCCAGAAACATCCGGGCGTAGGAGCTCAGGGACTCCACATACCGCCGCTGGCCCTCAGCGTACAGCGTCTCGAAGGCGAGAGACGATTTGCCCGAGCCGGACAGCCCGGTGAACACCACCAGCTTGTCCCGGGGGATGGTCACGTCGATGTTCTTCAGGTTGTTTTCCCGGGCGCCTTTGATGAAAATATGATCCTGCATAGCGTATGATCCTCTTTATGTCTTAAAATAAGTGAAACGATGTCCGCCCGCCGTCACGGCAGGCCCAGCTCTTTCCGGACGTACTTGGGCAGCTTGTCCGTCACCAGTCCGTAGGACCGGCGGCACAGGTCCCGCAGCACGTCGTCGGGCAGCGCGCCGTCCAGCAGCGCCGCCACCCAGAGCTTTTTGTCGCAGTAGAAGCCGGGGAGCAGATCGGGGTACTCTGCCCGCAGCAGCTCGGACAGGCGGGGATCGCATTTCAGGTTTACCAGCTCGTGGCCGCCGTATACCTTATGCTCCGGCCCCGGAGCGCACACGGCAGCGAAGAGCTTGCCCCGGACCATGTACCGCTGCCAGCCCCACTCGGCCTTGAAGTCTTTTTCCGCCCCGGGCATGCTCAGCAGATATTCGTCCAGCCACTCGTATTTCATGGTCATTCCTCCACGGTGACGTCGGCGGTTCTGGCCCGCACCAGCGCGATGAGGGCGGCGGGGCTGACCTCCACCTGCGCGCCGATCTTCCCGGCGGAGACGCAGATGGTGTCCTGCGCAAGGCAGCTCTCGTGGAACACGGTGGGGAACTGTTTTTTCATGCCTACCGGGGAGCAGCCGCCGTGGACGTACCCTGTGAGAGGGAGCAGCTCCTTGCTGGGCAGCATGGCGATGGACTTTTCCCCCACGGCTTTTGCGGCCTTTTTCAGGTCAAGGGTGGCGGCCACTGGGATGTCGAACACGTAATACCCGCCGGACGCGCCCTTCGTGACCAGCGTTTTGAACACCGCCGCGGGCTCCTGTCCCAGCGAGCGGGCCACAGACACGCCGTCCGGCGCTTCGTCGGGGAGATGGTCGTAAAAATGGGGGGTGTAGGGGACCTTTTTCTGGTCCAGCACCCGCATGACGTTGGTTTTCTCGTCTTTGTGCTTTGCCATGATTATCATTCCTTTTGTACGGGCGGGGCGTTAGCCCTTTTCTCCCCGCAGCTTGATGATCTGGTCCCGGAGGGCCGCCGCCATCTCGAACTCCAGCATCTTGGCGGCCTGCTTCATCTCCTTTTCCAGCTTGGCGATGAGCTCCATGCGCTGCTGCTTTGTGAGCTGGGGCTCGTTCCTGTCCCGGCTGCGGTCGCCGGAGGACTTGGAGATCTCGATGAGGTCCCGGACGGACTTCTTCACCGTCTTGGGCACGATGCCGTGGGCCTTGTTGAAGGCGTCCTGCTTGGCCCGTCGGCGCTCCGTCTCGTCGATGGCCCGGCTCATGGACGGGGTGATGGTGTCGGCGTACATGATGACCCGGCCGTCGGCGTTCCGGGCGGCCCGGCCGATGGTCTGAATGAGGGAGGTCTCGCTGCGCAAGAAGCCCTCCTTGTCCGCGTCCAGAATGGCCACCAGCGACACCTCCGGCAGGTCGAGACCCTCACGCAGCAGGTTGATGCCCACCAGCACGTCGAACTCGCCCAGCCGGAGGTCGCGGATGATCTCCATGCGCTCGATGGTGTCGATGTCGTGGTGCATATACCGCACCCGGATGCCCGCGTTCCGCAGGTAGTCCGTCAGGCTCTCTGCCATTTTTTTCGTCAGGGTGGTGACCAGCACCCGCTCCTCCCGGGCGGTGCGGTCGTTGATCTCGCCGATGAGGTCGTCGATCTGCCCATCCACCGGGCGGACCTCGATGATGGGGTCCAGCAGGCCGGTGGGCCGGATGACCTGCTCCACGATCTGGCCGGAGCGCACCCGCTCGTACTCGCCGGGGGTGGCGGAGACGTACACCACCTGATTGAGCCGCTGCTCAAATTCCTCGAACTTCAGGGGCCGGTTGTCGAAGGCGCAGGGCAGGCGGAAGCCGTAGTCTACCAGCGTGGTCTTGCGGGCCCGGTCGCCGTTGTACATGGCCCGGACCTGAGGGAGGGTGACGTGGCTCTCGTCGATGAACATGACGAAATCCTTGGGGAAGTAGTCCAGCAGGGTCTTGGGCGGCGACCCGGCGGGGCGGCCCGCCAGCACACGGCTGTAATTCTCGATGCCGGAGCAGTAGCCCAGCTCCTGCATCATCTCGATGTCGTACATGACCCGCTGCTTGATGCGCTGGGCCTCCACCAGCTGGTCGTTGTCGGTGAAGAACTTCACCCGCTCCTCCAGCTCTTTGTAAATTTCCTGAATGGCGGCCTCCATCTTGTCCTTGGGGGTGACATAGTGGGTAGCGGGCCAGATGGGGACGTGGGTGCGCTCCCGGATGGGCGCGCCGGTGACCACGTTGATCTCGGAGATGCGGTCGATCTCGTCGCCGAAGAACTCCACCCGGACGGCCACGTCCTTCCAGTAGGCGGGGTAGATCTCCACCGTGTCCCCCCGGACCCGGAACATATTGCGCTCGAAGGCGATGTCGTTGCGCTCGTACCGGATGTCCACCAGACGCTTCAAAAGGGCGTCCCGCTCGATGGTCATGCCGGGCCGCAGGGAGATCATCATTTTCTCGAAATCCTCCGGCTCGCCCAGGCCGTAGATGCAGGAGACGGAGGACACCACGATGACGTCCCGCCGCTCGAACAGGGCGGCGGTGGCGGACAGGCGCAGCCGGTCGATCTCGTCGTTGGTGGACGAGTCCTTCTCGATGAAGGTATCCGTGTGGGGGATATAGGCCTCCGGCTGGTAGTAGTCGTAGTAGGAGACGAAATACTCCACCGCGTTGTCCGGGAAAAACTCCTTGAACTCGGAGCACAGCTGAGCGGCCAGTGTCTTGTTGTGGGCCAGCACCAGCGTGGGCCGCTGGACGGCCTCGATGACCTTGGCCATGGTAAAGGTCTTGCCCGAGCCGGTGACGCCCAGCAGGGTCTGCTCGTTGACCCCGGCGTTGAGCCCCGCCGCCAGCGCGGCGATGGCCTCCGGCTGGTCGCCGCTGGGCTGATATTCGGATACGACTTTGAATTTTGGCATAGCGGCCTCCCTGTCCTGCGTTCAGATACCTATATAGTAGAACATATGTTTTTTAATGTCAACAGAAAGCTGTGGATTTTGTCCGGTTTTTGTCCATGGACTCAAAACCGGGGAACATATTATTATACCACGAAGCGGCCCGTTCTACAAGGTAATCTGATATGGAAACATTTCTTCCGGATGCGGAAACGCCCCGGGCGGGAAAATTCCCATCCGGGGCGTTTTTGCTCAGAAATAGCTGCCTACGCCGGTGATCATGCCGGGCAGGTCAGCCCGGTAATCCGGGGCGGCGGGGTCAAGGCTGTTGATGGTGAAGCCGTCGTCGCCGGAGCGGCCGGTGGAGTGGCAGTAGCGGCCGTTTCCCATATACATGGCCACGTGGCCGGGGAAGAACAGCAGGTCGCCGGGCTTCATTTCTGCCCGGTCGATCTCCCGGATGGGGAAGCCCTCCACGATGTTGGCGTCCCGGTAGATGTACACGCCGCACAGCATGTACGCCATGGACACCAGCCCGGAGCAGTCAATGCCCATGGGGGACTTGCCGCCCCAGCGGTAGTGGGTGCCCGCGTACAGCAGGGCGGCATCCACCAGCGCGGCCCGGAAGCCGTCCTCGTCGGCGCGGCACGGATCGGTGTAGTGGGGGGCCAGAATGGACGCCTGCACGTAGCCGGAGCGGCCGTCGGCCAGCAGCACCTTCTGCCAGCCGTTTTCCGGCTCTCCCGCCGGGGAGACCGCATCCCCCCGGGTGAGGGTCATCAGGTGCCAGCCCTGCACCTTGGGGGCGGACAGCACGTCACAGAAATTCTTGTTCCGCACCACCAGCTTGGGCAGCTTTTCCCACGCCTGCGCCGCCTCGTCCCCGAGGAGGAGCTGTTCGGCGGGGGCGAAGCCCTCGTAGCGGTAGGGGGTGCGGACCTTGTACCAGCCGGGGGCGGGCTGCTCCAGCAGCTCCACCGCCATGCCGTACAGGGCCTCGTCCACCAGCGTGCTCTCACAGGTCGGCTCGGCCAGCAGGGGGCAGACGGCGGTATTTACAATGGCTTTCATGGCGTTTCCTCCAATTTCAGGTGATGGGCGGCGTCACTCCGCCTCTTCCAGCCGGATGGTCCCGGAGCCGGCATCCAGCGCGCACAGACGGCCCAGCGGGAGGGCCAGCGTGGGCAGCACGTGGCCGCAGGCAAGGCCGGTGAGGGTGGGCTTGCCCGCCGGGGCGATGAGCTGGGCGAAGATATCGGGCAGCTCCAGCGTCTTTTCCGGGTACTCCGGCTGGCAGTCCGTCCACGCCCCCAGCACGATGCCCGCGCAGTCGTCGAACTTCCCGGCGTTGCGCAGCTGGGTGAGCATGGAGT